>NZ_JASKYR010000365.1:0-8064 GCF_041028215.1 Streptomyces flavofungini | reverse complement strand
CCTTTCCCGCCCTCGTCCCCACGGGCCTGCGGGCCATGCGGTCGGCCCTGCGCCACGAGTCCCCGATCGCCCGGCACGCCATCCGGGTCACGGCGGTCGCGGCGGCGGGCTATCTCCTGGGCACCTGGCTGCCCTTCGGCCACGGCTACTGGGCCCCGATGGCCGCGGTCATGGTGCTGCGCCCCGACTTCTCCCAGACCTACTCACGGGCGGTGGCCCGCTTCGGCGGCACGCTGGTGGGCGTCGCGCTCGCCACCGGCCTGGTCCAGCTGGCCCACCCCGGCACGGCCCTGTCCGCGGCGGTGGCGGTGGTCTGCGCCGGGCTGATGTACCTGCTGATGCGGACGGGGCAGGTGGCGGCGCAGGCCTGCGTGTCCGCCTACGTCGTGTTCCTGCTCGGCATGGGCGGCCAGCAGTGGACGCAGACGGTCCCGGAGCGGGTGGTCCTGACGCTGCTCGGCGGCGTCCTCGCGATGATCGCGTACGCGGTGTACCCCGCCTGGGAGACCCCCAGGCTGCGCACCCGGCTGGCCGACTGGCTGGTCGCGGACGGCCGCTACGCGGCGGCGGTCATCGACCGCTACGCCGACCCGGCGGGCAAGGCGTGCCCCGACGTCCGTGAGGCGCTGCTCGCCGCGAGGGACGCGCGTATCGCCTGGCAGGAGGCGCTGGCGCGGGCGAAGGACGAGCCGGTGCGGCACCGCGGCCTCTCCCGCGCCACGGCTGCGGACGCGGAGGAGGCGCTGGCCCAGCTGGGCCGGGTGGCCATGCTGATGGAGGCCCACCTGCCGGACCGCGACGCGACCCCCGTACCCGCGGCGGCCCGCCTGGCCGACGCCCTGCGGACCTCGACGGAACAGGGCGCCAAGGCGGTACGCGAACGCCGCGTGCCGCGGTGGGACGAGGTCCGCGAGGCCCTGGCGGAGTGGGAGGGCGAGGGCGTCCCCGACCGAGTGGTCCGCAAGGGCGCGACCCTCCTCCTGCAAGCCCTCGAAGACCTCTCCGAGGCCCTGGACACCACCCCGCCTCCCATGCTGGTGGACGGCACATCAACCCGTACCGACCAGCACGGTCCGCCGGATCCGCCCAGGGCGGGGGACGCCCCGCCGCCGGGCTAGGGCGCTTCGGACGGCACCCCGGTAGGCAGGCCGTCGGGCAGTTCGCCGCCGTCGGTCCGGAGGAACTCGTCCCTGCCCGCGCCTTCCCAGACGACCTTCAGGGTCTTGGCGTCCACGGACTCGACGCGGCCCGCCGTGCGGGCGGAGTCGCCCTTGGGGCAGGTGAGGTCGATCGTGCGGGAGCCCGCCTTGTCGCCCGTGGTGCCGTTGCAGAGCACGTCCTCGCCGACCAGGGTCGCCGTCTTCTCGTGGATGACGAGGGCCAGCGGCTTGCCGTCGGCCGTCGCGACCCACGAGCCCTCCAGGCCCGCGCCCTTCGCGCCGGAGCCGGAGCCGGACGAGCCGGAGTCACCGGAGCCGCCGGACGAGGACGAGCCGCGGTCCTTCTTGCCGCCGCCCCCGACACCGCCCCCGTCACCGTCACTCCCGCACCCGGCCACGGCGAGGACCGCGGCCAGCGCGGCCACGGCCGCTCCGGCCCGAACACCACGGACGTACCTGCGCACTTGAAGCCCCCTGGTCGTCGAAAAAATCGCGCGCCAAGCTACCAGGAGGATTTGCGCACCCCGGGCAGGTATCCGGCGTGCGCCTGCTCGCGCAGCGAGATCCGGGAGAGGCCGAACGCCCCCACGTAGCCGCGCGGACGCCCGTCGACGCTGTCCCGGTTCCGCACCCGCGTGGCACTCGCGTCCCGCGGCTGCCGCGCCAACTCGCGCTGCGCGGCGAGCCGTTCGGCCTCGTCCGTGGCGGGCCGCCGAATGATCTCCTTCAGCTCGGCCCGCCGCACGGCGTACCGCGCGACGATCTCACGCCGCCGCTCGTTCTTCGCGATCTTGCTCTTCTTGGCCATCTTTTCCTCCCTCAGACCTTCACTTCTCGGACCTTCGTCGGACCTTCGCTCCTCAGACCCGTACGCCGCGCGCGCGGATGCGGGCCACCGCGGCCTCGATCCCGATGCGGTCGACGGTCTTGATCCCCTTCGCGGCGAGCCGGAGCCGCACGTACCGGCCCTCGCTCGGCAGCCAGTACCGCTTGCGCTGGACATTGGGGTCGAAGCGGCGGGAGGACCGCCGGTGGGAGTGGGAGATCCGGTTGCCGAAACCGGGCTCGGTCCCGGTGAGCTGACAGTGGGCGGACATGGTGACGCACCTCTCGGTCGTGGTGGAGCCCCCGCTCTTGAAAACGAGAGTCATTTTCATATACTAGCCACATGTCCCGCAACGAACTCCGCCCCGTCATCAAGCTCCGGTCCACCGCCGGAACGGGCTACACGTACGTGACCCGCAAGAACCGCCGCAACGACCCCGACCGCCTCACGCTGCGCAAGTTCGACCCCAAGGCCGGACGCCACGTCGACTTCCGAGAGGAGCGCTGACCGCCATGCGCAAGGACATCCACCCGCCGTACGGCCCGGTCGTCTTCCGCGACAAGGCCGGAGGCTTCGCCTTCCTCACCCGGTCCACCGCCACCAGCGAGAAGACGGTCGACTGGGAGGACGGCCGCACCTACCCCGTCATCGACGTGGAGGTGTCGTCCGCGAGCCACCCCTTCTATACGGGCAACGCGCGCGTCATGGACACCGCGGGCCGCGTCGAGCGCTTCGAGCGGCGCTTCGGTAAGCGCTGATGGGCCCCATGAACGTCGTGATCGTCGGCGGCCTCCACGCGGACACCCGCAGGGAGGCCGTCGACCGTCTGCTCGCCACCGCCCCGGCGAGCGTGGCCCTGCACCACGACCTCTCCACCGCCGTGCACGGCACCGTCACCCGCACCGTGCGCGACGCCACGGGGGTGCTCTCCACGGGCGACGCGCCGCTGGTCGACGACTGCGCGTGCTGCGCGCTCCGCGAGGACCTGCTGCCCGAGCTGTGGCGGCTCGCGGACGCGGGCCCGGCCCGGCTCGCCGTCGTGGAGCTGTGGGATTCGGTCGAACCCAAGGCGATGGCCGAGGTGGTCGCCGCCCACGGCGGTGAGCGGCTCGTGCTCAGCGGCGTGATCACGGCCGTCGACCCCGCGCTGCTGCTGCCCTGCCTCGGCAACGGCGACGACCTCCTGGACGCCGGACTCGCCGCCGCGCCCACCGACCAGCGCACGGTCGCCGACACCTGGGCACGCCAGCTGGAATACGCGCCCGTCCTCGCGGTGGCCGACTCCGCCGACGCGGACGACGAGGACCACGCCCTGCTCGCCCAGCTCCACCCCACCGCCCACCAGGTCGACGCGGGCGCGGGCGACCTGCTCGCCGCCGCGCTCGCGGGCTTCGACGTCGAGGCCGCCGCCGCGGCGCAGCACCCCTCGTGCGCGCTGCTGCCCGCCGAGGCCGACGAGTGCGGGGTCGCCACCCTCGTATGGCACCGGAGGCGGCCCTTCCACCCGGAGCGGCTCCATGCCGCCCTGGAGGACCTGACCTGCGCCGCGCTGCGCAGCCGCGGGCGGTTCTGGCTGGCCGACCACCCGGACACCCTGCTCGGCTGGGACGCGGCGGGCGGCGCGCTCTGCGTCGAGAGCGCGGGCCCCTGGCTGGCGTCGCCGCCGGACGCCGCGTGGGAGATGGTCCCGCCGATGCGCCGCGCCGCCGCCGCGCTCGACTGGCACCCCGAGCACGGCGACCGCTGCAACCACCTGGTGTTCACCTCGCCCGGCCTCGACCGCGAGGGCCTCACCGAACTCCTGGAGTCGTGCCTGCTGACCGACGAGGAGTACGCGGCGGGCCGGGACGCCTGGAAGCACCTGCCGCCCGCCTTCGACGCCCTCCTGGAGGTCTGAGCCCGGGTCACATGGATGACCGCGCACCGCGTCCGCGCCGTTTGTGTTCCGTCCCCCCGGGACGGAACACAAACGGCGCGGTGTGCGTCTTTCCCTAGAGGTACGCGTGCGGGCGTGGCCTGTAACCGAGGCAACACCCCGCGTGCACGTGCATCTGCCCATGCATCCGCATGTGAACAGAGCTATGATCCGGGACAGTTGACTACTGCATCTAGAGGCCATACAGGCACTGCACCACCGGGGAGCGACTGTGCACCACGCATTCAACGGCATGGCGGCCACGGAGCTCCACGGGGTGGTCTGGCAGAAGAGCAGGCACAGCAACTCGCAGGGCTCCTGCGTGGAGTTCGCGAAGCTGCCCGGCGGCGACGTCGCCGTGCGGAACTCGCGGTTCCCCGACGGGCCCGCGCTCGTCTACACGCGCGCGGAGATAGAGGCGATGCTGCTCGGCATGAAGGACGGGGAGTTCGACCACCTGGTCGGCGGCTAGCCCCCTGAACTGAACGCCGGGGGCCGGGCGCGCCGGGGCTCCGGTCGGGCGGGGCCCGGGCAGGGCCCCGCCCAGGGCAGGATCAGTACCCGCTTAGTTCCGCTCAGTTCGGGCTCAGGTCAGTCGGAACAGCGCCCAGACGACCTTGCCGCGCGTCGCGCCGGCCAGCGGGTGCCAGCCCCAGCCGTCGCTGAAGGAGTCGACGAGGAAGAGGCCGCGCCCGGACTCCGCCGAGAAGTCGTCGTCGGTCTCGCGCGCGACCGGGCTCTCGTCACTGGGGTCGCGCACCGCGCACACCAGACGGGACGCCCACCGCATCAGGTGCAGCCGCACCGAGGGGTCCTGGCGCTCGCGCGGGGCGTCGGCGGGCAGCGCGTGCCGCAGTGCGTTGGTGACGAGCTCGGAGACGACGAGGGCTATGTCGTCGAAGCGGTCTTCCAGATCCCACTGACCGAGCGTCGTACGGGTGAACCGCCGTGCGCTGCCCACCGCTTCGTAGCGGGCGGGGAGGGCGACGGAGGCCGTGTCGGAGACCGCGGAGGGGTCGAGTGGGGGAAGCCCCTGCCGTAACGGCTCGAGCATGGTCGATCCATTCGTCCCCATGCGAGGCACTCCCCGGTTTCGCGGTCATAGCGATGGAGCGGTGGCGCGGTCGGTCGCCGATGGTGCGTCGGTACAGCGGTGGCGCGCGGACCATGGTTCCGAATGCGCACAGCAGATGCAAGGGCAGATGCACGTGCACGCGCCGGACTTGATGGCTCCCGTGCTACTTCTTGCCCATTTCTCCCTACGACTTCTTGTGGAGAGCTTTCGCAGGCTTTCCGTTTCTGTAATCGAACGTGTACGGCCTGGTGCGTTTAATGGCAGACTGCAAGCTTCCAGTCGATGGGGAGGATTGAGCGAAGTGACCGCAGGGGAGTCGAGCGGCTCGGTGGTGCGGCGCATCCTGCTGGGTTCACAGCTGAGGCGCCTGAGGGAGTCCCGAGGCATCACCCGCGAAGCGGCCGGTTACTCGATCCGCGCATCCGAATCGAAGATCAGCCGCATGGAGTTGGGACGGGTGAGCTTCAAGTCCAGGGACGTCGAAGATCTGCTGACGCTGTACGGCGTCACCGACGAGACCGAGCGCGGCGCACTCCTCTCGCTGGCCAGAGAGGCCAACCTCACCGGCTGGTGGCACAGTTACTCCGACGTCCTGCCCGGCTGGTTCCAGACGTACATCGGCCTGGAGGGCGCCGCCTCCCTGATCCGGGTCTACGAAGTCCAGTTCGTCAACGGCCTGTTGCAGACCGAGGCCTACGCCCACGCGGTCGTCAAGCGCGGCATGAAGGGCGCGAGCAAGGCGGAGATCGACCGCCGCGTGGCCCTGCGCCTCGAACGCCAGAAGCTCCTCACCGCCGAGCGCGCCCCGCACTTCCACTGCGTCCTCGACGAAGCGGCGCTGCGCCGTCCGTACGGCGACCGCGACGTGATGCGTGGCCAGATCCAGCACCTCATCGAGGTCTCCGAGCGGCCCAACGTCACGCTCCAGGTGATGCCGTTCAGCTTCGGCGGCCACGCGGGTGAGAGCGGCGCGTTCACCATGCTGAGCTTCCCGGAGTCCGACCTCTCCGACGTCGTGTACGTGGAGCAGCTCACCGGAGCGCTCTACCTCGACAAGGCCGAAGAGGTCGCCCAGTACGAGCGGGTGGCCGCCCAGCTCCACAAGGACAGCCCTGATCCGGCGGACAGCCGCGACCTCCTGCGTGGTCTTCTCCAACTCACCTGACGCGTAACTACCATGACGTAACCTCAGGGGACAGGTTCCGTCTGCTTTCAGTCTGCTGCCGTGGCAAGGGGTCCGTCTCATGTCCTTCTTCACTGACCTGGCTCACCAGTACATCGACGGTGAGTGGAAGGTCGGCTCGGGTTCCTGGGACATCATCGACTTCAACCCCTACGACGGCGAGAAACTGGCCTCGATCACCGTCGCCACCGCCGACGAGGTCGACCAGGCCTACCGCGCGGCCGAGCGCGCGCAGCGGGAGTGGGCCGAGACCAACCCCTATGAGCGGCGCGGCGTCTTCGAGCGGGCCCTGCGGGTCGTGACGGACCGCGAGGAGGAGATCACCGAGGCGATCATCGCCGAGCTGGGCGGCACCAGGCTGAAGGCGGCCTTCGAGCTCCAGCTCACCAAGGAGTTCCTGCGCGAGGCCGTGCACCTCGCCCTGCGGCCCGAGGGCCGCATCCTGCCCTCGCCCGAGGAGGGCAAGGAGAACCGCCTCTACCGCACGCCCGTCGGCGTCGTGGGCATCGTCAGCCCGTTCAACTTCCCGCTGTTCCTGTCGATCAAGACGGTCGCCCCCGCGCTCGCCCTCGGCAACGCCGTGGTGCTCAAGCCGCACCAGAGCGCGCCGGTCATCGGCGGCAGCCTGATCGCGAAGATCTTCGAGGAGGCCGGTCTGCCCGCCGGTCTGCTCAATGTCGTCATCACCGACATAGCCGAGATCGGGGACGCCCTGATCGAGCACCCGGTGCCGAGCGTCATCTGCTTCACCGGCTCCGACCGCGTGGGCCGCCATGTCGCCACGGTCTGCGCCTCGCACTTCAAGCGCTCGATCCTGGAGCTCGGGGGCAACAGCGCCCTGATCGTCCTGGACGACGCCGACCTGGACTACGCCGTGGACGCGGCCGTCTTCAGCCGCTTCGTGCACCAGGGCCAGGTCTGCATGGCCGCCAACCGCATCCTCGTGGACCGGTCGGTGGAGGCGGAGTTCACCGAGAAGTTCGTCGCCAAGGTCGCCTCGCTGAAGGTCGGCGACCCGGCCGACCCCGCCACGCACATCGGCCCGCTCATCAACGCCTCGCAGGCGGAGGCCGTCTCGTCGGTCGTCGAGCAGACGATCGCCGCGGGCGCCAGGGCCCTGCTGCACGGGGCCGTCAAGGGCAACCTCGTCGCCCCCTCCGTACTGACGGAGCTGCCGCCCGGCTCCCCGGTCCTAGGCCAGGAGATCTTCGGCCCCGTGGCCCTGCTCGTGCCCTTCGACGGCGAGGACGAGGCGGTGCGCATCGCCGACGACACCCCCTACGGACTCAGCGGCGCGGTGCACACCGGCGACGTGGAGCGCGGGGTGAGGGTCGCCAAGCGGGTCAGGGCCGGGATGTTCCACGTCAACGACGGCACCGTGCACGACGAGCCGATCGTGCCGTTCGGCGGCGAGAAGAGTTCCGGTGTGGGCCGCCTGAACGGCGAGTCGACGGTGGACGCCTTCACCACCCACAAGTGGATCTCGGTACAACACGGACGCTCAAACTTCCCGTTCTGACGGACCCTGGCTCCGGATCTCCGGCCCCTGGACGCTTCTGGGGCTTCCCGGCCTTCCCGGGCTTCCGGCCTTCCCGGGCTTCCCGGCCTTCCCGGGCTTCCGGCCTTCCCGGGCTTCCGGCCTTCCCGGGCTTCCGGCCTTCCCGGGCTTGCCGGCCTTCCCGGGCTTCCGGCCTTCCCGGGCTTCCGGCCTTCCCGGGCTTCCGGCCTTCCCGGGCTTCCGGCCTTCCCGGGCTTCCGGCCTTCCCGGGCTTCCGGCCTTCCCGGGCTTCCGGCCTTCCCGGGCTTCCGGCCTTCCCGGGCTTCCGGCCTTCCCGGGCTTCCGGCCTTCCCGGGCTTCCGGCCTTCCCGGGCTTCCGGCCTTCCCGGGCTTCCGGCCTTCCCGGG
>NZ_JASKYR010000364.1:0-7403 GCF_041028215.1 Streptomyces flavofungini | reverse complement strand
GCTTTCAGCTGTGTCCTGGTTCCCGTCGTCCTCGTGGGGTACGGGATCTCGATGGCGGGGGCGGGCGGCGCCGCGCTCGGCCTCGCGGCCGTCACGGGGGTCTGCCGGGTGCTGCTCCGGCAGTCCGAGCGGTGCGCCGCGCGACTGCTTGCAGAACAGAACACCGCACACCGCGGACGGCACGGGAGAACGGCGTCGGGAGCGCACCGGGGCATGCGTCACGGCACCGGACACACACCGGTCGACTGACGTATTCGCACACACGATCCCGTAGGTTTTCAGCCAACTTCCAGGGACCCCGGATTTCTTGCCGCAAGGGGCCCCAAACCCCCGGTTGACCAGGGCCGAAAGACGCGCTGAAGGCGTGCGCACCCTACGGGGACCGGCCATGGAGCGAAGGCGCACTTCCCAGTACGGCCCACGAGTGCAACGCTTCGTGATCGAATGCTTCACGCCAAGTTGCCATGTCGACAATCTGCCGGGTGCTGAACTGGTCACCCCGGTGGCACGGGACACAGTAGATTCGATCTTGACTGTATTACGGCGGGGGACTGGTGGAGGACCGAGGGGAAACGTGCAGCAGCGACAAGCGAGGCAAGCGCGTCAAGCACGTCAAGCACGTCAGGAACGGGGAGCCGCGACGACCGAGGGGGGTTTAGCAGCATGAGTCACGACTCCACTGCCGCGCCGGAGACCACGGCTCGGAAGCTGTCCGGGCGTCGCCGCCGGGAGATCGTAGCGGTGCTGCTCTTCAGCGGTGGACCCATCTTCGAGAGTTCCATACCGCTCTCCGTGTTCGGCATCGACCGGCAGGACGCCGGCGTGCCCCGCTACCGGCTGCTCGTGTGCGCCGGCGAGGAGGGGCCGCTGCGGACCACCGGCGGGCTCGAACTCACCGCGCCGCACGGCCTGGAGGCGATCGGACGGGCGGGCACCGTCGTCGTCCCGGCCTGGCGGTCGATCACATCGCCGCCGCCGCCGCCGGAGGCGCTCGACGCCCTGCGCCGCGCGCACGAGGAGGGCGCCCGCATCGTCGGGCTCTGCACCGGCGCGTTCGTGCTCGCCGCCGCCGGGCTGCTCGACGGCCGCCCCGCGACCACCCACTGGATGTACGCGCCGACGCTCGCCAAGCGCTATCCGTCCGTCCATGTGGACCCGCGCGAGCTGTTCGTCGACGACGGAGACGTCCTGACGAGCGCCGGTACGGCGGCCGGAATCGATCTCTGTCTGCACATCGTGCGCACGGACCACGGCAACGAGGCGGCGGGCGCGCTCGCCCGCAGGCTCGTGGTGCCGCCGCGCCGGGCCGGCGGCCAGGAGCGCTACCTCGACAGGTCTTTACCCGAGGAGATCGGCGCCGACCCGCTCGCCGAGGTCGTCGCCTGGGCGCTCGAACACCTCCACGAGCAGTTCGACGTGGAGACGCTGGCCGCCCGCGCGTACATGAGCAGGCGCACCTTCGACCGCAGGTTCCGCTCGCTCACCGGAAGCGCGCCGCTCCAGTGGCTGATCACCCAGCGGGTGCTCCAGGCACAGCGGCTCCTGGAGACCTCCGACTACTCCGTCGACGAGGTCGCGGGCCGCTGCGGCTTCCGCTCGCCGGTGGCGCTGCGGGGTCACTTCCGGCGTCAGCTCGGTTCGTCCCCCGCCGCCTACCGGGCCGCCTACCGGGCCCGCAGGCCGCAGGGCGAGCGTGCGCTTGAGGCCGCCGCGGCGTCCGCGCAGACGGTGCCGACGCTGGTCGAGGCGGGCCCCGTGCCCTCCCAGACCCGGCGCACGGCCGCCGCGAGCGCGCTCGGCCCCTCGACCTCGGTGCCCACCGAGCCGGGCAAGCCGCACTCGGACGTCTACGCGCCAGGTCGCGCGCCACTGCCCGGCCAGAGGAGCGCGCCGTAGGGTAAGACGCATGAACGATCGCATGGTGTGGATCGACTGCGAGATGACCGGGCTCTCGTTGACGGACGACGCACTTATCGAGGTGGCCGCACTGGTCACCGACTCGGAACTGAACGTGCTCGGCGAAGGGGTGGACATCGTGATCCGCCCGCCGGACGCGGCGCTGGAGACCATGCCCGAGGTGGTGCGCACCATGCACACCACCTCGGGGCTCCTCGACGAACTGGCCGGCGGTACCACGCTGGCCGACGCCGAGGAGCAGGTCCTGGCGTACGTACGTGAGCACGTCAAGGAGCCGCGGAAGGCTCCGCTCTGCGGAAACTCGGTCGGCACCGACCGCGGCTTCCTCGCGCGGGACATGCGGACCCTGGAGGAGTACCTCCACTACCGCATCGTCGACGTCTCCTCCATCAAGGAGCTGGCCCGGCGCTGGTACCCCCGGGCCTACTTCAACAGCCCGGACAAGAACGGCAACCACCGCGCGCTCGCCGACATCCGCGAGTCCATCGCCGAGCTCCGCTACTACCGCGAGGCGGTCTTCGTGCCGCAGCCGGGACCGGACTCGGAGACGGCGAGGTCCATCGCGGCGAAGCACGTCCTGCCTGCGGAGTAGCCGCCGCGGACGCCCTGTGTACGGGGTCCGGGAAACGTGTGCGCGAGCACCCCTTCGGACCCTGTACACTTTTTCTCGGCCGGTCGGAAGAGCGACAGAAGACCGGACATGGTGGGTGTAGCTCAGTTGGTAGAGCACCTGGTTGTGGTCCAGGTGGCCGCGGGTTCAAGTCCCGTCACTCACCCTGAAGGAAAGGGCCCCGGTTCGAGAGAACCGGGGCCCTTTCCGCGTTCCGAGGCGGCGTCCGGGCGCACGGGCGCCCCGCCGTTCCTTCCCGGCCCCGGGCTCAGGACGAGGCGCGCTCCACGAGCCGCGTCGGGAGCACGAGCTGGCGCCGCTCGATGCGCCGGGCGGCGAACGGACGGGGGTCCGCGATCTCGGCGAGCAGCAGATCGATCATGGCCCGCCCCATCTCCTCGATCGGCTGCCGCACGCTGGTCAGGGGCGGGTCCATGTGACGCGCGATCGCCGAGTCGTCGAAGCCGACGAGCGCCACGTCGTCGGGTATCCGGCGGCCCGCCTCGCGCAGCGCCTGCCGGGCGCCCGCGGCCATCACGTCGGAGCCCGCGAAGACCGCGTCGACGCCGGGGCAGGCGTCGAGGAGCTCCCGCATCGCACGCCTGCCGCCCTCCTCCGTGAAGTCCCCTTGCGCGACCATCCGCTCGTCCACCGCGTGCCCCGCGTCCCGCAGCGCCGCGCGGTAGCCGTCGAGGCGGCGCTGGGCGCCGTAGACGTCCAGGCGTCCGGTGATCGTGGCTATGGAGGTGCGCCCGCGCGCGAGCAGGTGCTCCACGGCCGAGCACGCCCCGGCGAAGTTGTCGGAGTCGACCGAGGGCAGCGCCTCGTCGGCGGAGCGGCGGCCGCTGATCACCGCGGGGATCTCCAGCTGCGAGAGCAGGTCGGGCAGCGGGTCGTCGGCGTGCACGGAGACCAGGAGCACCCCGTCGACCCGGTGGGCCGCGAGGTACTGGGCCAGGCGCTGGCGGCGCTGGTCGCTGCCCGCGAAGATCAGCAGGAGCTGCATCTCGGTCTCGCTGAGCTCGGCGCCGACCCCGCGCAGGACGTCGGAGAAGTACGGCTCGGCGAAGAAGCGGGTCTCGGGCTCGGGCACGACCAGGGCGATGGCGTCCGTGCGGTTGGCGGCCAGGGCGCGGGCGGCGGTGTTCGGGACATAGCCCAGCTCGGCGACCGCGGCCTCGACGGCGGTGCGGGTCGCCTCGCTCACCCGGGGCGAGCCGTTGATCACCCGGGAGACCGTGCCCCGGCCGACCCCCGCCCGTGCGGCGACCTCTTCCAGAGTGGGCCGTCGGCCGCTGCGACCGCGTGCCGCGTGAGCTGCCATTGTCCGCCTCCCGTCACATTTCCCCCGGCCAGGAATGTAACAGCCGGATCTTCACCGGGTCGCCGCGCCGATTCCACCGGCTTCCCGTAACGGCCCGATAACCGAAGACAGATCTCCGCGTCCGGTCCCTTGACACCCCCGTCCCTAGCAACGAGTCTTCAACTCATCACCTGTGGGAGCGCTCCCACACTACCTGACACGTACACATCCCGCACGTTCCCCGCCCGAGCCGCAGCGTGAACCAACGGGCCCAGCAGAGCAGTTGGCCGGGGGGTCGGCACGTCAGGCAACAGGAGGACGTAATGCGCACCAATTTCCGCCGGTCCCGACGGCTGGTGGCCTACGCGGCCGTGACCGCTCTCGCCACCAGCCTGCTCGCCGCTTGTTCAAGCGATGACGAGGGCGGCGCAGCGGGCAGCGACGGCAAGATCACGCTGAACGTGGGCACGTTCGGCGTACTCGGCCTCAAGCAGGCCGGACTGTACGACGAGTACGAGAAGGCCCACCCGAACATCAAGATCAAAGAGAATGTGATCGAGCGGAACGACGCCTACTACCCGAAGCTGCTCACCCAGCTCCAGTCCGGCGCCGGTGTGAACGACGTGGCGGCCGTCGAGGTCAGCAACATCACCGAGGTGGTGCAGACCCAGGCCGCCAAGTTCGAGGACCTGGGCAAGGCCGAGGGCGTCGAGAAGTCCACGTACCTCGACTGGAAGTGGAAGCAGGCCACGACCGGGGACGGCAAGACGATCGGCCTCGGCGTCGACATCGGCCCGACCGCGCTCTGCTACCGCAAGGACCTCTTCGAGAAGGCCGGTCTCCCCACCGACCGCGAGGAGCTCGCGAAGGCGTGGGCGGGCGACTGGGACAAGTACGTGGCGCTCGGCGAGAAGTACATGAAGAAGGCGCCCAAGGGCACCAAGTTCGTCGACTCCGCCGCCAGCGTCTACAACGCCGTCTTCGCCGGTGCCACCGAGCGGTACTACGACAAGAGCGGCAAGGAGATCTACGAGAAGAGCCAGGGCCGCAAGAACGCCTGGAACGCGGCGATGCAGGTCGCCGAGGGCGACATGTCCGCCAAGCTCAAGCAGTTCGACCCCACGTGGGACCAGGGCTTCGCCAACGCCAAGTTCGCCACCGTGGCCTGCCCCGCCTGGATGGCCGGGTACATCCAGGAGAAGACGGGACCGGAGGGCAAGGGCCAGTGGGACATGGCCAAGGCGCCCACCGAGGGCAACTGGGGCGGCACCTTCCTCGGCGTGCCGAGCGCGGGCAAGCACAAGAAGGAAGCGACCGAGCTCGCCGTCTGGCTGACCCAGCCCGAGCAGCTCGCGAAGGTCTTCGCCAAGCAGGCCAGCTTCCCCTCGACCCCTTCGGCGTACGACTCGCTGAAGCCGTCGGCCGCCACCAAGGCCTACTTCAGTGACGCGCCCATCACGGAGATCTACGCGGACATCGCGAAGAACACCCCCTCGGTGATCTACGGCGTCAAGGACGCCCAGATCGGCCAGTCCATCACCGACATCGGCGTGCTCCAGGTGGAGCAGCAGGGCAAGTCTCCCGAGGAAGGCTGGGAGGCGGCCCAGAAGGAGATCAAGGATGTTCTGGGACAGTGACCCCCATGTCCGAGACCGCTGAGTACGCCGAGACCGCGTCCCCCGGACAGGGGGGCGCGGCCCCGGCCGCGACCGGGAGCGCGTCCTCCCGCACGCCCTCGCCCTGGCGCAGCCGTCTGTACCGCTGGGACATAAAGGCGTCGCCCTACGTCTTCGTCGCGCCGTTCTTCCTCTTCTTCGGCGCCTTCGGCCTCTTCCCGCTGCTCTACACGGGCTGGGCCTCGCTGCACCGCCTTGAGCTGACCAACCTCGACGACAGCACCTGGCTCGGCCTGGAGAACTACACCAACCTGCTCCAGAGCGACTACTTCTGGAACGCCCTCGGCAACACCTTCACCATCGGTGTCATCTCCACCGTCCCCCAGCTCGCCGTCGCGCTCGGCATCGCGCATCTGCTCAACTACAAGCTGCGCGGCTCCACCCTGTGGCGCGTCGCCATGCTCGCGCCGTACGCCACGTCGGTGGCGAGCGCCTCGCTGGTCTTCACGCTGCTGTTCGCCTGGGACGGCGGCATGGTCAACTGGCTGATCGGTTCGGTGGGCCTCGACCCCGTCAACTGGCGCGAGTCGTCCTGGGGTTCGCAGTTCGCCGTGTCCTCGATCGTCATCTGGCGGTGGACCGGCTACAACGCGCTGATCTATCTGGCGGCGATGCAGGCCGTGCCGCACGACCTGTACGAGTCGGCGTCCCTCGACGGCGCCTCACGCTGGCAGCAGTTCCGGCACGTGACGATCCCGATGCTGCGGCCGACGATCCTGTTCACCGTGGTCGTCTCCACCATCGGGGCCACCCAGCTCTTCGGCGAGCCGCTCCTGTTCGGCGGCACGGCCGGTTCCAAGGGCGGCGCCGACCACCAGTTCCAGACGCTGGGGCTCTACCTGTACGACCAGGGCTGGATCAACGGCCACCTGGGACGCGCCTCGGCCGTCGCCTGGCTGATGCTGGCGATCCTGCTCATCATCGCCGCGGTCAACATGCTGATCGCCCGACGTCTGAGGAAGGACCGATGAAGGCCCGCACGGTGGACCCCAAGCCCGCCGGTCCCCCGGTCCCGCCCGACGGCCGCGCCCCGGCGCCGCGGGCCACGGCACGACCGCTGGGCCAGAAGGCCGGCCGGACGATGCACGCGGGCCCGGTCACCTATGTCGTCCTCGCGCTGTTCACGGCCGTCTCGCTGGCGCCGCTGATCTGGACGGCGATCGCGGCCTCGCGCACCAGCGGGCGGCTCGCGCAGACGCCGCCGCCCCTGTGGTTCGGCGGCAACCTCTTCAAGAACCTGGAGAGGGCGTGGACGGAGGCGAGCCTCGGCGACGCGATGCTGAACACCACGATCGTGGCGGGCAGCATCACCATCGGCACCGTGCTGTTCTCCACGATCGCCGGTTTCGCCTTCGCCAAGCTGAAGTTCCGCTTCAGCGGGGCGCTGCTCCTGCTGACCATCGGCACGATGATGGTGCCGCCGCAGCTCAGCGTCGTACCGCTGTACCTGTGGATCGCGGACCTCCAGTGGACCAACCAGCTCCAGGCGGTGATCCTGCCGACGTTCGTGAGCGCCTTCGGGGTGTTCTTCATGCGGCAGTACCTGCTCCAGGCGCTGCCCGGCGAGCTGATCGAGGCGGCGCGGATGGACGGGGCGAGCAGCCTGCGGATCATCTGGCACGTGGTGTTCCCCGCGGCGCGGCCCGCGATGGCCGTGCTCGGGCTCCTGACGTTCGTCATGGCCTGGAACGACTTCCTGTGGCCGATCATCGCGCTCAACCAGACCAACCCGACCGTGCAGGTGGCGCTCAACTCCCTCGGTACGGGGTACATCCCCGACCGGGCGGTCATCATGGCGGGCGCGCTCCTCGGCACGCTGCCGCTGCTGCTCGCGTTCATCCTGTTCGGCAAGCAGATCGTCAGCGGGATCATGCAGGGTGCGGTGAAGGGCTGACCG
>NZ_JASKYR010000363.1:0-7879 GCF_041028215.1 Streptomyces flavofungini | reverse complement strand
CCGCGAGGTGCTCGCGGGGCTGGTCGCCGCGGAGGGGCGCCTCGTCACCGCCGACACGCTCGTCGCCGATCTGTGGGCCGAGCCGGGGGCCGGGGCCCTCGGCGCCCTGCGCACCTTCGTCGCCGCGCTGCGCCGGGCCACCGAACCCGGCCGGCCGCCCCGTACCCCGCCCCGGCTGCTCGTCACCCAGGGACCCGGCTACGCGCTGCGCCTGCCGCGCGAGGCGGTGGACGTCCAGCGCTTCGAGGACGCCCTGGCCGCCGCCCGCCGTCCCCCGCACGACGTCGCCGCACTCGGCGAGGCGCTCGCCGCGTGGCGCGCTCCCGCCTACGCCGACTTCCCCGACGCCCCCTGGGCCCAGCGGGAGCGGACCCGCCTCGAAGAGCTGCGCCTGGAGGGCGTGGAACTGCGGGCGGGTGTCCTCCTCGACTCCGACTACGACTCCTACTCAGACTCCTACTCCGACTCCGGCGAGGGGGCGGGCCTGGTGGCCGCGCTCGGTGAGCACGTCGCCGAGCATCCGTGGCGCGAACCGGCCTGGGGCCTGCTGGCGCGCGCCCTCTACCGCGCGGGGCGCCGCGCCGACGCGCTGGCCACGCTGCGCCGTGCCCGCGCCATGCTCGTGGAGCAGCTCGGCCTCGACCCCGGGCCCGGACTCCAGCGCCTGGAGACCGCCATGCTCAACGAGTCGGCGTCCGTCGGGGCCGCGCCCCGCCCCTGGCCCGGCACCGGCACCCGGCTCGGCCCGCGCACGACCGTGGACCTGGCCCGTACGCTCGCCCTGGCCGGGGGCGACGCCCTCGTCTCCGCGCGCCGCGACCGTCTCGGCGCCGTCCAGGCGGCGGAGCGCACGGGTGACGTGGCACTGACCGCGCGGGTGATCGGCGCGTACGACGTACCGGCGATCTGGAGCAGGTCCGACGATCCGGCGCAGTCCCGGGCGGTGGTGGCGGCGGCCGAGCGCACCCTCGCCGCGCTCGGTCCCGAGGGGCCGCCCGACCTGCGGGCCCGCCTCCTGGCGACCGTCGCGGTCGAGAGCCGCGGGGGTGACGGGGACGGGAGCCGTGAGTGGAGGCGACGGCAGGCCGCCGCCACCTCGGCGGCGCACGCGGCCGAGGCCCTGGCCAGGGAGCTGGGCGACCCGGCCCTGCTGGCCTTCGCGCTCAACGGTGTGTTCATGCAGTCCTTCGCGCGTCCCGGGCTCGCACCGCGCCGCGACGCCATCGGCGCCGAACTCGTCGCGCTGGCCGACCGGCACGCCTTGCCGACCTCCGGCATCCTGGGGCGGCTCGTGCGGCTGGGCTCCGCCTCCGCCCTGGGGCAGTGCGAGCGGGCCGCCGCGCACGCCGCCGCCGCGGAGGAGCTCGCCGCCGCGCGGGAGTCGCCGCTCGTTCCCGTGCTCACGGCGTGGTCCAGGGCCCGCGTCCTCGCCGAGCGCAGCGCGGGCCCCGGTGGCCCGTCCCCCGCCGAGGCCGCCGGGGCCTACCGGTCCGCCGATGCCGCACTCGCCGCGGCGGGCATGCCGGGGCTGCACCGGGGTCTGCTGCCGCTCGCGCTGCTCGGGCTCCGGCTGCTGCACGGACGCCCCGCGCCCACCGGCCCCCGTCTCGACTGGGGCCCGTACCTGCCCTGGGCCCGGCCCCTCGTGCTGCTCGCCCAGGAGGACGCGGCCGGTGCCCGCGCCGCCCTCGCCGCCCAGCCCGAACCGCCCCGCGACCACCTCCAGGAGGCCCTGTGGTGCCTCACCGCCCACGCCGCGACGCGCCTCGGCGAGTCCGGGGCCGCCGCACGGGCCGCCGCCGCCCTGCGCCCGGCCGCCGCCGAACACGCCGGTGCCGCGAGCGGCATGCTCACCCTGGGGCCTGTGCGGCACTACATCGAGGAGGCCGAGGCCCTCTAGACCTCCGGCCGATGCCCTCCAGACCTTCAGACGTGCGCGAGGAGGCGGTCCAGCGGGCGGGGCACGCGGTCGAGGTCGAGGTGCTCCACGAAGGCGCGCGCGTACAGCGACTTGCGGCCGCTGCGGGTGCCCATGAAGCGCTGGAGCTGTCGCGGGAGGCCGCGGTCGCGCTGTGCGGGCTGCTTCTGGAAGGTGCGGAAGGAGCGCAGGTCGCCCTGTTCGCCGAGGATGCCGACGACCGTCTCCGGGCTGAGGCCGCGGATCAGTTCGTCCTCCAGGTCCGCCTCGCAGACGTAGAAGCCGAGCCTCTCCAGGTCGGCGAGGGTGCGCTGCGGTCCGGCGCCCGTCCGTCCCAGCACGCGCCGGAAGCAGTGCGCCTCCCCGGCGTCGCACAGGCCCGCCACCGGGATGTCGAGGCCGTCGGGGCCGCACAGGGCGAGGAACCTGCCGATGCTCATCGCGCCGCCCAGCGGCAGGACGCAGACGCCCTCCGCTTCGAGCCGCCGCCCCTGGCGTGCGGCCAGCGTCTCGACCGCCACGAGGTCGCTGTCCCCCTCGACGAGCACGATTCTGCGCACCCCCGCGTCGGCCGCCCGTGCCCGTGCCGTCTCGGCCGCGGACGTGTCGTCCGCACCGCGGGCCGCCCACGCCACGGCCGCGCTTCGAAAATTCCTCGTCGCCTCCACTCCCCCACTATCGCGGCGCCGCCGTCCCCGAGCACGCGAATTAGCTCGTACGTTCGATTAAGCGTTACCCTGAGTCCCATGGCAACGCACCAGCTCCAGGGATCGCTCTTCGATCAGAGCGACGACGTGCACCTGCGCCCGCTGACCGGAGTGCGCAGGACGGTGCTCGGCGACGGGGCGTGGATCGACCTGCTGCCGGGCTGGCTGAGCGGCGCCCACGTGCTGTTCGAACGGCTGGCCGTGGACGTCCCGTGGCAGGCCGAGCGGCGGCAGATGTACGAGCGGGTCGTGGACGTCCCGCGCCTCCTCGCCTTCTACCGGGCGGGCGAGACCCTGCCGCACCCCGTCCTCGAAGAGGCCCGGCGGGCGCTCTCGGACCACTACGCCGAGGAGCTGGGCGAGGCCTTCACGACGGCGGGCCTCTGCCACTACCGCGACGGACGCGACAGCGTGGCCTGGCACGGCGACCGCGTCGGCCGGGGCGCGCGCGAGAACACCATGGTCGCCATCCTCTCCGTGGGCGCACCGCGCGACCTGCTGCTCAGACCCCGCCGCGGCGGCGAGAGCGTCCGCCGCCCGCTCGGCCACGGCGACCTGATCGTCATGGGCGGCTCCTGCCAGCGCACCTGGGAGCACGCCATCCCCAAGTCCACCCGGGCCACCGGGGGGCGCATCAGCATCCAGTTCCGGCCGCACGGGGTACGGTGACCGATCCCGTGCGAAGCCGTGAGCCATACGCATAGGTTTTTAGTCATTTTCTGTCCGGTCGCCGCAGACAGGTGCGAGTGGCAATTGCCAGGGCTATCGTCGAGGTCGGTCTTGCTCGGCGGGAGGTCCGCACTGTGACCCTGCAAGGCGAGGAACTCGCCGCGGTCTTCGCCCGGTTGATGAGGGCGGCGAGCCGGGAGCCCCTCGACACCCAGATGCTGCTGGCCGCGTGCGCGGAGAGCGGCAGACGTGTCTACGGCGCGCGGGGCGCGATCGTGCAGTACGCCCCGCTGTGCGACAACTCCGTACGCACCGAGGGGACCGGCAGCGCCCTGCGCACGCTGGCGACGGACGCCGTGGCGTGGAAGGAAGGGCCCGGGTGCGAGGCCCGCTCGTCCGGCGTCGCCCTGATCAACGTGGACATCACCTCACGTCCGGCCCGGGTGCGCTGGCCGTCCTGGGCGCCGCGGGCGATGGCACTCGGCTTCGGCCGGGTCACCGCACTGCCCCTGGCCAGCTCCAGCCCGTCGTTCGGCGCGCTGGTCCTGCTCGGCCCGCCCGGCGCCGTCCTGGACGAGGAGGCGCTCGCTCTGGTCCGCTCCCTGGCGGAAGTGGCCGCACACGCCCTCGCCCTTCAGCGGCACGCCTGCGAGAGCCGCACCCTGGCCGACCAGTTGCAGCTGGCGCTGAACAGCCGGGTCGTCATCGAACAGGCCAAGGGCATGCTCGCGATGCGGTACGGCCTCACCCCCGACGACGCCTTCGACCGGCTCCGCCGTTACGCCCGCGCCCGCCGGCGCAAGGTGGTGGAACTGGCGCACGAGATCACCGTGGGCCGCGACGACATCCAGTCCCTCTGAACGAGGACGCACCACTCCCCCGGGAAGAGGACGACATCCGCTCCCTCGGGAAGAGGGCGCCTGCGAAGGGACCCGCACTGTGACGACCCCGTCCACCGCCCCGATCGTCCTCGACCCCGCCGGGGCCGATCCCCATGAGGAGCACCGGCGGCTGCGCGCAGGCGGGCCCGCCGTCCGCGTCGACATACTCGGCGTCACCGCCTGGTCGGTCACCGATCCCGCGCTCCTCAAGGAGCTGCTGAAGCGGCCGGACGTCTCCAAGGACGCCCGTGCCCACTGGCCCGGGTTCGGCGAGGCGGAGCGGACCTGGCCGCTCGCCCTGTGGGTGACGGTGAACAACATGTTCACCGCCTTCGGCGCCGACCACCGGCGCCTGCGGCGGATGATCGCCCCCGCGTTCAGCGCGCGCCGCATAGCCGCGCTGCGGGAGGACATCGACGCCATCGTCTCCGGACTGCTCGACGACATCGCGGCGCTGCCCGCCGGGGAACCCGTCGACCTGCGGGAGCACCTCGCCTACCCGCTGCCGATAGCCGTCATCTGCCGGCTCATGGGCGTGCCCGTCGAGCAGGCCCGGACCTTCCGCGGCCTCGTGGACGGCGTCTTCAACACCACCCTGAGCGCGGCGGAGTCGGCGGCCAACACCGCCGCCCTGTTCGAGACGCTCGGCAGTCTCATCGCCGCCAAGCGCACCGCCCCGGGCGATGACATGACCTCCCTGCTCATCGCCGCTCGCGACGAGGAGGGCGACGGCGGCAGCCTCTCCGAGACGGAGCTGCGCGACACCCTGCTCCTGATGATCTCCGCCGGGTACGAGACCACCGTCAACGTCATCGACCAGGCCGTCGCCCAGACCCTGAGCCACCCCGAGCAGCTCGCCCGCGTCCGCTCGGGGGAGGCCGCCTGGGGTGACGTCGTCGAGGAGACCCTGCGCCTGGAACCGGCCGTCAAGCACCTCCCCCTGCGCTACGCCCTCACCGACATAGAGCTCCCCGACGGCCAGGTGATCGCCAAGGGTGAGCCGATCCTCGCCTCCTACGCGGCGGCCAACCGCCACCCGGGCTGGCACGGGGAGACCGCCGACGCCTTCGACGTGACCCGCCGCAACAAGGAGCACCTCGCGTTCGGCCACGGCGTGCACTTCTGTCTCGGCGCGCCCCTGGCCCGCCTGGAGGTCGCCACGGCCCTGCGCATGCTCTTCGAACGGTTCCCCCGGATCGAACCGGCCGTGCCCTTCGAGACCTTGGAGCCGTACAGCTCACTGATCAGCAACGGCCACAAGACACTCCCGGTGCACCTGGGGCGGTGAGCCCTCTCCCCGGCCGGACCGCGCCGGACTGCCCGGGCGGCCTTACCGGCGTACTGTCGGAACATGCCCGGTCACGGCGTGGACACCGACGGAGCCGGTCCACTGGACGCGGCGCTGGCCGACACCGTGCGCCGCACCGGTGCCTCCGCCGGAGGCGTCTACCTGCTCGACGAGGCCGCGCCGGTGCTCGGCCTCGTGGTGCTGTCCGGGATGCCGGAAGAGGTGGCGTGGCCGTGGCGGCGGGTGCCGCTGAGCGCGGCCGTGCCGGTGAGCGAGGCGGTGCGCGAGGACCGGCTGGTGTGGGTGGGGTCGCAGGACGACATGGCCCGCACCTATCCGCGCGCCGCCGCGAGCCTGCCCTACCGGTTCACCCTGGCCGCGGCGCCGCTGCCGGGCGGCTCGCGGTGCCTGGGCGCGCTGTTCCTGCTGTGGCCCGCGAGTCACCCCGTCGAGGCCACCCGGCGCGAGCGGGGGCACATCAGCTCCGCCGCCCGGCGCATCGCCAGGACCCTGAGCGAGGCGCCCGTCCTGCCTTCCGTGCCCGAGCACCCCCGCCACATCCCGGTCGCCGTCGTGGAGCGCCCGCGCGGCGGTCAGCCGCCGAGGGCCGCGGCGGACTATCTCGACCGGCTCCCGGAAGCGGCGATCGCCCTGGACCTGGAGGGCCGGATCACCTTCCTGACCACGGCCGCCGCCGCGCTGCTCGGCCTGGAGGCGGGCCGCCTCATCGGCACCCGGCCCTGGCAGTCCCTGCCCTGGATGGACAACGCGGTGGTCGAGGACCAGTACCGCACCGCCGTCATCAGCCGCGACCCGGTCACCTTCACCACCCTGCGGCCCCCGGACACCTGGCTGCGCTTCCAGCTCTATCCGGACGCCAGTGGCATCAGCGCCCGGGTCACCCGCGCCCCGGCGCCCGAGGGAGGCAGACCCGAACCGGCGGGAACGCTCGCCGCGCCCGGCCCGGTGTCCGCACCCCCGGCGCAGGCCGGGCGGCTGTACCAACTGGTCCACCTCGCCGCCGCCCTGACCGAGACCGTGGGCGTGCGCGACGTCGTCGACCTGGTGGCCGACCAGATCCTGCCCGCCTTCGGCGCCGACGGCCTGGTGCTCTCCGCCGCCGACGCCGGCCGACTGAAGATCACCGGACACCACGGGTACGACCCGGCGACCATCGACCGGCTCGACGGGCTGCCCCTGGACACCGACGTCACCCCCGCCGGGGAGGTGCTCGCCAGCGGTATCCCGTCCTTCTTCGTCAGTCCGGCCGAGCTGGCGCGCCGCTACCCCAGGGCCCCGCGGCTCAGCGGCAAGCAGGCCTGGGCCTTCCTGCCGCTGATCGTCTCCGGACGGCCCGTCGGCTGCTGCATCCTCTCCTACGAGCAGCCCCGCGACTTCAGCGCGGACGAGCGCGCGGTGCTGACCTCGCTGGCCGGACTCGTCGCCCAGGCCCTGGACCGCGCCCGGCTCTACGACACCACCCGCGACCTCGCGCACGGCCTCCAGCAGGCGCTGCTGCCGCGCACCCTGCCCGCCCTGCCGGGTCTCGATTCGGCCGCCCGCTATCTGCCCGCGAGCCGGGGCATGGACATCGGCGGTGACTTCTACGACGTCATCCGCATCGACGCCACCACCGCCGCGGCCGTGATCGGCGACGTCCAGGGCCACAACGTCTCCGCCGCCGCTCTCATGGGCCAGGTGCGCACCGCCATCCACGCCACCGCGGGCGCGGCGCCCGACCGTGTGCTCGCCCGCACCAACCGGGTCCTTTCGGAACTGGAGACCGACCTGCTCGTCTCCTGCCTCTACGCGCACATCGACCTCGTGCGCCAGGAGGCCGTCCTGGCCAGCGCCGGTCACCCGCCGCCGCTCGTGCACCATCCCGGCGGGCCCGCCGGGGTCATGGAGCTCGAACCCGGCCCGCTGCTCGGCGTCGAGCCCGCCTCCCACTACCCCGCGACCGTCCTGCCGCTGGTACCGGGAACGGCCTTCGCCCTGTACACCGACGGTCTGGTGGAGATCCCCGGCGCCGACCCCGACCTGACCGCCCTGGGCCTCGCCAACTGCCTGGCGGACTACAGCGGACAGGACCTCGACGGGCTCATCGACGTCCTCCTGCGGCACGCGAGACCCACCCCGCACTACACCGACGACATCGCCGTCCTGCTGCTGCGCGTCGCCGCCTCCGTCAGGGAGCGGTGACCCCGGCCGTGCGGCGGGCGTAGGCGCGGGCGGCGCGGGCGCGGTCGCCGCAGCGGGTGGAGCACCAGTGGCGCCGGCCGTGCCGGAGCAGATAGCGGTTGCAGGGGGTGGAGCCACAGGCGGTGAGGCGTTCGGCGGCGGGCGAGGTGAGCAGGTCCGCGGCGTCGGCGGCGAGGGCGCCGAGCGCGTGATCGACGATGGCGGTGGTGGGGTG
>NZ_JASKYR010000362.1:0-10218 GCF_041028215.1 Streptomyces flavofungini | reverse complement strand
CCTCCCCGCCGCAACCCCTCGGGTGGCAGCGTCCTTGGCAGCGCCCCGGCCGGGGCCGACCGGAAGGCGGTGCCGTCGTGGACAAGCCCCTGATCGTCGGAGTCGACGGTTCCGAGCCGAGCCTGCGCGCCCTGGACTGGGCCGTGGACGAGGCCGCCGCACACGGGGTGCCCCTGCGGGTCGTGCACGCCTCGCGGTGGGAGTGGTACGAGGGGCACGAGCCCTCCTTCGGCATCAACGGGACGCAGGTGCGGGAGGTCGCCGAGAAGGTGACGGCCACGGCGGTCGAACGGGTCCTGCGCCGCTCGGCGCCGGTCGAGGTGACGAGCGAGGTGGTGCCGGAGGACCCGGCCGTGGCGCTCGTCCGGCTCAGCGCGTCGGCCGGTGCCGTCGTCGTCGGCAGCCGGGGCCACGGCGAGCTGGCCGAACTGCTGCTCGGCTCCGTCGGCCTGTCCGTCGCCGCACGCGCCGCATCGCCCGTCATCGTCGTACGCGGCCGGGCGGAGAACGTCAGGGGCGATCACCACACCGTCGTCCTCGGCGTCGACGAGCCCGAAGACGCCCACACGGCGGCGGAGTTCGCCTTCGGCGAGGCGCGGGTGCGCGGGGCCTCGGTGACGGCGGCGCACGCCTGGCGCTGTCCGGCCAGGGAGGTGCCCGAATTCCCCACCAGTGCCCACGCCGAGCACCAGCGCCGGGCCGAGGAGCAGGTCGAGCGGGCGGTACGGGAGGCGTCCGCCGCCCACCCGGACGTCTCCGTGCGCCGGATGAGCGTCGAGGGCTCCGCGCGCAACCTGCTCCTCGACGCCGCCCTGACGGCGGACCTGGTCGTCGTCGGGGCCCGCCGCAGGAAGGGCCATCTCGGCATGCAGCTCGGCCCCGTGAACCACGCGGTCCTGCACCACGCGGCCTGCCCGGTCGCCGTCGTCCCGCACTCCTGACCTGCCCGAACACACCGCGAAGGGGCCTGTCATGGACCCACGGCAGATCATCACCGCAGGCATCGACGGCTCCCCCGAGAGCCTGGGCGCCGCGCACTGGGCGGCCCGCGAAGCCGTGCGCCGCGAGGTGGTCCTGCACCTCGTCCACGCCTTCGACCGGCCCTCGGAGCGCACTCATCTGCCGGAGATCGAGGTCCCCTTCCACCGGGAGAGCGGCGCCCTCGAACGCGCCGTCCTGCACCTGGGCTCGGCCCACCCCGCGCTGGGCATACTGGAGGAGCAGGTCACCGAACCGCCCGTACAGGCGCTGCTGACGGCGGCCGAATCCTCCGCGCTGCTCGTGCTCGGCTCACGCGGTCTCGGCGCGTTCACCGGCGCCCTGGTCGGTTCGGTCGCCCTGGCCGTCGCCGCCCGGGCCGCCTGCCCGATCGTCCTGGTGCGCGCGGATGAGCACCCCGAGGCGGAGCCCGAAGCGCCGGACCCGACGACCGGAGAGCGTCGGCCCGTCGTCCTCGGCCTGGACATCGACGGCCCCTCCCACGACGAACTCCTGGAATTCGCCTTCCTCGCGGCGGGCTTCCGTGCCGCCCCGCTGCACGTCCTGCACACCTGGGCCGTGCCCCTGGTCCCCAGCGCGGACGCCACCGACCCCGCGCGGGCGAAGTCCCACCGCCTGGCGGAGGCGCTGGCACCCTACAAACGCAAGTACCCGCAGGTCGACGTGGCCGGGCGGCTCATCCACGGCCTGGCGGGCCACAGCCTGCTGAAGGCGGCCGCGAAGGCCCAGCTCCTGATCCTGGGCCGCCGTGCCACGGCGGGTCCGCACCTCGGCTCGGTCACGCACACGGCGCTGCACCACGCCACCTGCCCCGTCGCGGTCGTCCCGCACCCCTGGGGGCCCCGCTGACTCACTCGGGCATGCAGGCGGCCACGCCGTCGTTCCCGCCGGTGCTGAAGGCGTTGACACGCTGGCTCGCGTCGCCGTGGTCCTCGGAGTCGGTCCAGGGTGTGTCGTCGGCCAGCTCCGTGAGCGCCTGGCCCAGCTCCTCGGAGTCGCCGTCCTCGAACTCCAGGTCGTCGGAGCCGTAGAGGGTGGCGCCCGCCAGGCAGTCGGCCTGGAGTTCCGCCGCCTCGATGGCGAGGCCCTCCACCCGGTTCTGCACGGCGTGCGCCCATTCGTGGGCGATGACCAGGTAGATCCAGGCGTCGCCCTTCTCGTAGCCCCGGCTCATCAGCGCGGCGTCCCAGGCGATGAAGTCATTGGACGTGCAGTAGAAGGCGTTGTCGGCGGCGGCGGGTTCACCGCCGCAACTGGGGGCCTCGGCGGTGCCGGGGGTGTACGTGCCGAACACCGTCGGCGAGGTGTAGGCGCCGGTGAAGTGCTCGTTCCAGTGCGTGGACCAGAAGTTGTCCACCACGGAGACGGCGTCATCGGCCTCGGCCTCCCAGCCCTTGTCCGGCGTCTGTCCGCCGTCGGGAGGGTTCTCGGCGGGTTCGGTGGACTCGGTGGGCTCGGTGGGCTCGGTGGGCTCGGTGGGCTCGGCCGAATCCGTTTCCTCCGCGCCGCCGTCGGCGCTTTGGTCCAGGTCGTCTTCCGTGGTGTCGTCGGTGTCTTCCGGGTCTTGCTGTTCCTCTGCGGGGGTGCTCTCGTTCCGCGCCGGTGCGGTGTCGCTGCGCGCCGGGGCGCCGGTCGACCCGGTGGACCCGCCGTCCCCGCAGCCGCCCGCGACGAGAACGGCGGAGGCGGCCAGGGCCAGCGGCCAACTGCGGTGCAGAGCGCGGCGTTTGCAGGTCATTTCGGTCTCCGATCCCTGGGTTCGGCGGTGCGGTGGTTCAAGTGAAGGCGGCCACCGTGAGAGCTGTCGAGGCCACCGCCCCGAGGGCGGGCCACCACAGCAGGCGGCGGCGATCGGCCGCGAAGGCGGCCACGGCGAGCATCTGGGCGACGACCGCCACGGCCGTCGCGGCGGAGAGCAGCAGCGAGCTGCGCCCGGCCCGCTCGGCCAGGTCCACCTGCCGCCTCTGTTCGGCCCCGGCGGCCCGGCGTTCCTCCGGCTGCTTGCTCAGGGCGTCGGCCGTCGCCGCGTCGAGCCGGTCCGCCGCGTCGGGAGCCCGCCCCATGTACGTCGCGATGTCCCGCACCCGCACGGCGATGGTGTTCTCCACGGCCGCCAGGACACGTTCGTGCCGGGCGTCGGCGGGGCTGATTCCGGTGTCCGTCGCGGCGAGTTCCCGTGCCGTCGCGTCGAACTCCGCGGCCAGGGCGGTCCGCCGCGCCTCGGTCAGGAAGGCGTGGCGCAGGCCGAAGCCCTCCAGAGAGTCCTTCAGCCGCACGGCCTTGCGCGCGGCCTCGGCCTGGGCCCGCTGCTCCCCGCCCGCCGCCAGGATCTGCCCGAGGGGCAGCAGCAGGGGCAGTACGCAGACCAGGAGGCCGAACAGGGCTCCGGCGCGGCGCCCGGACCGGGCGGTCGCGGGCTGCGGGATGATCTCCGTCCGCCTGTCCACCCGGCGGCCCGACGCCGCCGGGGCGTGCCGCCAGCGGCGTGGCCGGAGGACGTTCGCCGCGCACACGGCCGTCAGGACGGCCAGGACTCCCCCGGCGACGGAGGCGGTCCCCCAGGCCGCCCACCGGTCCCCCGCGCGCATCCCGGCGTCCGGCGCGAGCCCGTACAGCCCCGGTGAGTGCGCCTGCACGTCCGCGAGGCGCCGCGGCATGTCGTAGCCGAGCTCGTTGTGGCGGTAGGACGCGTTGCCGAGGAGGCTGTCGCGCCGGGCCGGGCGGGGCTGGTGGAAGGCGGTCTGCGCGGCGAGGGCGTACTCCGATGCCGCGAGCCTGCCGTCGTGCCGGATGGGCCGCAGTCCGTCGGCCCGCGCCCGTGCGACCGCCGCTCGCAGGGCCTCGGGCCCCTCGTCGGCGTAGACCTCGCGGATGTCCTCGACCATGGCCGCCTGCCGCCGGACCTCCTGGCGTACGGCGTCCTGGTAGGCGCCGGAGGACTGGCTGAACTGCCAGGTGGCCAGCAGGGTCGCGCCGACGACGACGGCGATCAGGGCGATCTGGAGCCGGACGCGCACACTGAAGCGGGACGGGCGGCGGGTCACAGCGCCTGCCTGTCGTAGACGACTTGGGTGCCCTTCTCGTCGGTGAGCGTGAGCACGTCGCCGGAGACCTGGTAGCCGTGGCTCTCCGGCGTGCGTTCGGCGGGCTGGTCGGTGTAGTTGCCGGTGGGGTCGGCGGGGTCCTGCCGGGACTTGGTGGCCGTCTCCGGGTTCAGCTGGAGCTGGTCGCCGTCGACCCGGGCGGTGCCCTCGGCGACGAAGGTGATCTGGACGTCGTCCCCGTCGGTGTTCGGATAGAAGAGCAGACCGGCGTACTTGTAGCGGCCGTCCGCCGTGAAACGGTAGGCGATGGTGCCCGCGCCGCCGTCCGGACGGCTCTCCCAGGCGCCCACGAGAGGGTCGGGAAGGACGGCCTCCTCGGCCTCGCTCGGYKKSKSCSSGYCGGTGGCGGWGGATGTGGGCCGGTCGGTGGCGGTGGTCCCGGGCCGGGAGTCGGGCGGTCCAGGCGAGGAGCAGGCCGCGGCGCCGCCCAGCAGCAGCACGGCGACGAGCGCCCCGGCGGGTCCGGCCATCCGGAAGTGTCCTGGCATGGCGAAGTCCCCCGAATCTTGATGCTTCGCTGATCCAGCACGCGCGTGTGCCACGCACCTTAAGGACTCGGGCACGTATCGCGCCCCGGGGATATCCCGAGGATTGAGCACGCGGCCACGCTGTCGGCCGTACACGGTGTCGGCCGTACGTACACTCCCATCCGGTGTGTCCCAGTTCACCCCGGATCGCCACCCCCACCCGGAACATCCGTGTACCGGTCATCGTTCTTCTGGGTGTGACCGCGGAGGGGACAGTGTCCCCGGGCCTCACCCCTAGCCCATGGGGAAGATCGTTCGGCTGAAGCCCCATGGAGCCCCCCGCCGAGAGGCGACCGCCCTCCGCCGTCACGCTCGACCGCCCCGGCTGGTTCCCCCCGACCAGCCGGGGCTTTCCGCTGCCGCGCGCCGACGAGCGTCCGCCGACGAGCCCCCTCCGCAGTCCGGGACCATGGCTCACAGGGACACGGCCAGCCATCCCACCCTTGGACACGGACAGCCAACTCCCCCTTTGAAGGTTCTTACCCGATTCCCCGGAGATCGTCCGTCAAAGTCTCAACCGTCGGTTCAGCGATAGCGTTGAAGGCATGGTTACGGACCTCACGCACACCGCCCAAGCCGTCCGCTCCAGCGCCGTCATGAAGCTGTTCCCGGCCAGGCCACGCCTGCTCGCCCTGGGCGAGCCCACCCACCGCGAGGAGACCCTGCTCGATCTGCGCAACGAGCTGTTCCGGCAGTTGGTCGAGGAGGAGGGCTACCGGACGATCGCCCTGGAGAGCGACTGCGTGCGGGGCCTGATGGTCGACGACTACGTCACCTCGGGCACCGGCTCGCTCGACGCCGTCATGGAGCGCGGGTTCAGCCACGACTGGGGCGCCTCCGCCGCCAACCGCGAGCTCGTGCGCTGGATGCGCGACTACAACATCCGCGCCGACACCGACGGGCGGCCCGCGTCCGACCGGCTGCGCTTCGCCGGTTTCGACGGCCCGCTGGAGATGACGCACGCCGCGAGCCCCCGCCGGGCCCTCACCGCCCTGCACGCCCATCTCACGGCCCACCTGGACCCCGGCCTGCTGCCCTGCACCGCGGACACCCTCGACCGCCTGCTCGGCGACGACGACCGCTGGACCGAACCCGCCGCGATGATGGACCCCGCACGGTCCGCGGGCCAGTCACCCGACGCGGCACAACTGCGTCTCCTCGCCGACGAGATGGCGGCCCTGCTCGACCGGCAGGCCCCGCATCCGCTCGCGGCGACCGCGCGGGAGGACGGCGAGCGGGCGCACCTGTACGGGCGTACCGCGCTCGGCCTGCTGCGCTACCACCACTGGATGGCCGACGCCTCCCCCGCCCGCATGTCCCAACTCGTGGGCGTCCGCGACCAGATGATGGCCCACAACCTCCTCGCCCTCGCCGAGCGGGGCCCCACCCTCGTCCACGCGCACAACGCCCATCTGCAACGCCCCAAGAGCTCGATGCGGATGGGCGGCAGCCCGCTGGAGTGGTGGAGCGCCGGCGCCCTGGTGAACACCCGGCTCGGCGACGGCTACGCCTTCCTGGCCACGGCCATCGGCTCGCTCCACCACCAGGGCGTGGGCGCTCCGTCGCCCGACACCCTCGAAGGGCTCCTGTCCGCGCTCCCCGAGGACCGCTACGTCATCGACGCACCTCGCCTGGCCGCCGCCCTCGGCGACACCCGGCCCGTGCCCCGCGTCTCACCCTGGTTCGGATACGCCCCGCTCGACCCCGCTCACCTGGGTGACATCGACGGCATCGTGTTCGTCGACGACGTGCCGCCGCGCCGCTGATCAGGAGGTGAGCGCCGCCGCGAGCTGGGTCCGGGAGCGGATGCCGAGCTTGCGGTAGATGCGGCTCAGCACCGTCTCCACGGTCTTGACGGAGATGTACATCTGCTGCGCCGCCTCCTGGTTGGTCGCGCCCGAGCGCACGAGGTCGGCCAGGCGCATCTCGTGCGCGGTCAGGAGCTGTGCCGCCGCCCGCTGCGCGCTGCCGTGCCCGGACGCGTGGCCGGTGAGATGGGTCAGGTGGTTGTCCGCGAGCATGGCCCAGGGCGTCGCTTCGGCGCCCGCGAAGAGTTCGCGGGCCGTCTGCCACGCGCCGCGCGCCGCCGCGGCGCGGCGCCTGCGGCGCTCCAGTCTGCCGCGCAGCAGGTGGGTGCGGCCCTCCTCCAGCGGCAGGCCGAGACCGGCGAAGACGTGCGCGGCGTCGTCCAACAGCTCCGCCGCCTCGTCACCGGCGCCGTCGAGGTGGCGGCAGAGCCCGCGGGCGCGGGTGAGCGCGGCGCGCAGGGCGGTGTGCGCGGGGTGCGGCCCGACGCGCTCGCGCATGCGCTCCAGCAGGGCGTTCGCCTCGTCCGTACGTCCGCTCCAGGCGAGCGCCTCCACCGCGTCACCCTGCCAGCGCAGCACGGCCGGATCGGCCGCACCGGACCCGGACTCACGTTCCGCCACTTCCATCAGCGCCACCGCCGCCTCCTCGACGCGGCCGGTGTGCAGGAGCGCGGCGCCCAGGCTCCACAGCCCGCGCACTGTGTACAGGGCGTCCTCCTCCTCGCGGGAGGCGCGTACGGCGTGCGCGGCGAAGCGCAGCGCGTCGGCGAAGCTGCCGCCGCAGGTCTGGGCGAGGGCGGCGGTGTACCAGGCGGGGCCGGGTGACAGGCCGGAGGCCGCCGTGAGGTCGAGGGCGCGGTGCGACCAGTGCAGGGCCCGGCCGCACGCGCCACTGCCCGCGTCGACCTCGGCGAGGCTGCGCCACAGGTCCACCAGGTCTTCGGCCTCGCCGGACTCCTCGGCGGCGGGCAGCAGCCGCAGCAGGAGCGCGCGGGCCTCGCCCAGGCGGGCGTCGAACACGGCGTGGCGGGCCGCGAGGTACTGCGCGCTGTTGCGGATGCCGAGGCCGGTCGGCGGCACGTCCAGGGACAGGGCGAGGTCCAGTGTGGCCGTGGCGGTGTCCACGTGGCCCAGTACGCGCTGCATCCGTGCCGTCATCGTCAGCGCCGCCGCCTCCAGCGGTACGGTGCTCGACCGCGCGGCCAGCTCGGCGGCGGCCCGGGCGTGGCGCAGGGCGCGGGTGAAGTCCTCGCCCGCGATGTTCGCCTGTACGGCGGAGCGCAGTTCGACGGCGGCCAGCAGCGCCGGGTCGTCGGCGGCGAGTCTGCGGGCGGTGACGAGCAGCGGCCGGATACCGGCGGCGTCCTGTCCGGACGCGTCGACGACGGCGAGCAGTGCGTGCACCTGCTGCTCGGGGCTGCCGTGCCCGGCAACGATCAGGTCCGCCGCCGTACGGGCCAGGGTGGCGTCCCCCGCGGCCGACGCCTCCCGCGCGGCCCGCGCGAGGCGTTCCAGGCGCAGGTGCGGCCGGTCGGCCGGGGTGAGGCGGGCAGCCAGGAGCAACAGCTCGGCTGCGCGCGGGCGTTGACCCGCCGCACGGCCCGTGGCCGCCGCGTGGGCGGTGTCCTCGGCGACGGCCCGGTCCGGGCACTCCTGGGCCAGCGCGGTGTGCAGGGCGCGGACCACCGGGTCGTGGGTGCAGGCCGCGAGGACGCGGTGGACGGCGGTACGCCGTTCCTGCCCCACGGTGGCCGCCGCCGCGTCGGCGAGCGCGGTGGCGGCGAACCGGTGGGGCGCGACGGGGCCGCCCGCCGGAAGGTGTTCCGTGCCGCTCCCGACGCGGAGCAGCCCGGCCTCCGTCGCGTGCGCGAGGTGGTCCTGGGCGCCGCGCTGTCCGCTGTGCCGCAGCAGGTCCGCGTCGCAGGTGCCCGCGAGCGCCGCGACCTGGAGCGTGGCGCGGACGTCGGCGGGGACGGTCCCGAGCCAGGCGGCGGCCAGGTCCCGCACCCTGCGCGGCGGGTCGGAAGGCCCGGTGCGCTCGCCGGTCTCCCCGAACCGCGACGGGCCCGGGTGAGCCCCGAGCCAGGCGTCGAGGAGGGCCCGGTGCCCTCCGCAGTAACGGTGGATGGGCGCGGCCCAGCGCGCGGGCAGCCCGAGGCGCGCGCAACCCGCCGCCGTCTCGGCGAGGTCCGCCGCCGGAACGGGAAACACCGTGGGGTGCCCGCCGAACAGCGCGGCCGACGCCACGGGGTGGCCGGCGGCCCGCTCAGCGGCCACGACGGCCAGTCGCGCCACGGGAAGCGTACGAAGGGCGTACCCGATGAGATCGGCGCTGGCGGGGTCGAGCCACTGCGCACCATCGACCAGCAGCAGCACGGCGGCCCCTGCCCGAGCAGCCTCGTCAACCCCAGCCGCAACCGCAACGAACCCCCGCACAACCCCTCGCGCGCGGGGGCGGCGGCCCCGGCCTCCCCGATACCGCCGATACCCCCGCCTCGGCCGCGCTGAAGAGTTGTACCAGCGCGCCGTACGGAACCTCGGCGTCCCCTTCCTGTGTGCGCACCCATGCACAGCGGCGCCCCGCCAAGGCGTCTCGCGAGCGCGGCTGCTGCTCGGCCAAGGCGGCCTGGGCGGCCAGGGCGGACAACAACGTGCTCTTGCCCGCGCCCCACGGGCCGCCGACCACCAGGCGGCCGTGGCGTTCCAGCAGCCCGGCGGCGCGGGCGACCACCGCGGGCCAGCCGTCATCCGCCGCGCCCGCCGCGCCGCCCGCGTCTGTTCGTCCTCGCACACCGGGCACCGTAGGCCCCTGCCTGGCCTGCCACAACGCCCGTGCGTGGACCGCGTACCGGACGAGGGATTCCCCTGACACGCGCCCACGCCGCTGACACGCGCCTGCGCGCCCGGCGAGGGCCGCGGCGGCGCCGAGACCAATCAGAAGGCTTCGAGTCCTGCGGATCGGCGGGCCATCTGATACGATACGTCTCGTCTCGCTGGCCCGCACCTCAGCGACATCGGCATGAGGCATCGACATGAGACATCAACCTGAGGCATCGGCAGCAACGCAGTACCGGAGAAAGGGCGAGGGCAGGCATGGAACGCTTCGTAGAGACAGCGCCCGGCGTACGCCTCTGGCTGGAGGACCGTGGCGCCCAGGACGCACCACCGCTCCTGCTGATCATGGGGGCGCAGGCGTCCGGCCTGGGCTGGCCGGACGAGCTGGTGGACATGCTCGCCGGGCACCACCGCGTGATCCGCTACGACCACCGCGACACCGGCCGGTCGACCTGGCCCTTCGAGAGCCAGCCGTACGCCATCACCGACCTCGCGGAAGACGCCGTCCAGGTGCTTGACGGCGTCGGCGTCGAGCGGGCGCACGTGGTGGGCATGTCGATGGGCGGGATGCTGACCCAGCTCCTCGTCGCGGACCACCCCGACCGGCTGCTCAGCGCGACCCTGCTCGGCACGAACGCCCTCAGCACCGTTCCGTACACGGCCCCGGACGGCACGCGCACACCGCCCGAGGAGCTGCCCGGCATCTCCCCCGCCCTGCTGGAGATGTGGTCCCGCCCCGTGCGGGACGAGGGTCTGGAGGCAGAGCTGGAGCGGCGGGTGGAGCACTGGCGGGCGCTGGGCGGAGACGAGATCCCCTTCGACGCCGAGTACGCCCGCGCCCTGGAGCGGAGGATCGTCGAGCACACCGGGCACTACGCGTCGAGCACGGCGCACGCCCAGGCGGACCCCTCCGGCATGGACCGCACCGAGCGACTGGCCCACACC
>NZ_JASKYR010000361.1:0-9014 GCF_041028215.1 Streptomyces flavofungini | reverse complement strand
CGGTCACGGGGGCGGTCATCGCCGCCGTGACCGAGGGCAGCGCGTCCGCGACGCCGGTCGAGTCGGGGCGGCTCGTGGCGGCCACCGCGCCGACGACGCCGAACAGCAGCACCCCGGCCGCGCCCACGAGGCGGCGGCGCAGGGCGAGTACCCCGAGTGCGGCGGCGAACAGGGCGAGCACCGCGAGGATGCCCGACTGGAGGACGAGTTTGTCGTCCGTGCCGAACCGCCGGATGGCCCAGTCCTTGACCGCGGCGGGCGTCCGGTCGATCGCGGCGCCGCCGACGGCCACCACGGGGCCCGCCTCGGGGCGGACGGCCGCGGAGACCAGCTCGGCGACGGCCAGCGCGGCGGCCCCGGCGATGAGGCCGCCGAGGACTCCGGCCGCGACCCGCCACAGGTCGACGCGGCGTCGCGAGGTGCTTCGCTCTGTCTTCACGGGGGGAATCCGGCACCGACGGCCGGGCGGATTGGTCAGTCCCTCGGAAGAGTGAAAGAAGCCCCTCTACGTCGGCAGGACTACTCGAAGGCGCTGCTCGAACGCGGCAGTGCTACTCGAAGCGGGAGGTGTCCCCGGCCCCGTAGCGCACGATCTCGGCCTCGCCGTCGGAGAAGTCGATGACCGTGGTCGGCTCGGTGCCGCAGTCGCCGGAGTCGATGACGGCGTCCACCACGTGGTCGAGCCGCTCCTTGATGTCCCAGCCCTGGGTCAGCGGTTCCTCCTCGTCGGGCAGCAGGAGGGTGCTGGAGAGCAGCGGCTCACCGAGTTCGGAGAGCAGGGCCTGGGTGACGGTGTGGTCGGGGATGCGCACCCCGACGGTCTTCTTCTTGGGGTGCAGGAGCTGCCGGGGGACCTCCCTGCTCGCGGGCAGGATGAAGGTGTAGCGGCCCGGGGTGGCGGCCTTGATGGCGCGGAAGACGTCGTTGTCGAGGTGCACGAACTGGCCGAGCTGCGCGAAGTTCTCGCACATCAGCGTGAAGTGGTGGCGCTCGTCGAGCTGACGGATCGTGCGGATCCGGCTGAGGCCTTCGCGGCTGCCGAGCTGACAGCCCAGCGCGTAGCAGGAGTCCGTCGGATACGCGATGAGCGCGCCGGAGCGGATGCTGTCGACCACGGTGGTGATGCTGCGCCGCTGCGGATTGTCGGGGTGCACGTCGAAGTACTTGGCCATTGGCCGAGTCTAGGTGATCGGAGTCCTGGCGCCCGGGTGGCGGGGCGGCCGCCGGTACGCGGCCCCCACCACCCGGCACGATCCAGCCGGAAGGCGCTAGTGCCAGGGGCAGCGCGGCAGGCCAGGGAAGGGGTCGGTGCTGGTCAGCACGCTGCTCGCGGGGATGTTGCCCCAGGCCTGGATGCTCGGCAGGTTCACCGTCTCGTCGCCCTGCGTGTAGTACCAGACGTTGTTGCCGCCCTTGTGCGCCTCGCCGATCGAGTAGCAGACGAACCAGCTCTGGGTCGTCTTGAGCCGCCCGGTCACGGGGGCGTCGAAGGCCGGGCGCCCGTACAGGTCACTCGGGGCGTTGGTGCAGTACAGGTCGCCGGTGAACTTGTTGCCGAGGGTGTCGGTGTGGGCGATGCCGGGCCGCAGGACGCAGTTCGCGTCGGCCGGGGTCGCGGCGGTCGACGTGGCCGTGGGCGTCGCCGCCGATGCCGGGGTCGCGGGCCAGAGGACGGCGGCCGCGAGGACGAGGGCCGACGCGGCGTTGCGTACGCCGCGCGGCTTCATGGATGACGCCACGAGTTCGCTCCAGAGGTCGGTGGTCGGACGGGTGCTGGACAGGTGCCGGACAGGTGCCGTCAGCTCGGCAGGCAGGCCGGGAGGCCCGGGAAGGGGTCCGGCTCGGTCTCGATGCGGAAGGCGGGCACGTACCCCCAGCCCTTCCACAGCGGCCAGTTGAGGATCTCGTCGCCCTGCGTGTAGTACCAGATGCGGTTGCCGCCCTGGTGCAGGTCACCGCTCTGCCAGCAGACGAACCAGCTCGGCGAGGTCTTGAGCTTGGCGATGACCGTGCCGTACACCTCCGGTGTCGCGAAGACATCGGCCACGGCGTTCTCGCAGTAGAGGTCCTTGGTGTACGTGTGGCCCTTGATGTCGGTGTGCTGCACACCCTCGCGGATGCGGCAGACCGGGGCGGCGGCATCCGCCCGGACGCCCGCACCGGCCGTGGCGGGCAGGCACATCGACACCGCCGCCGCTGCCAGCAGCACCCCGAGCGCGCGCCGCCGTCCCGCCGCACCGCGGAACGCCGATCTCATCCCCGCGTCCCCCTCATCTCCAGTCATCTCCGCTCATCCCCACGAACACTTGGGCAGTCCCGGCACCGGGTCCTGCGTCGTCTCCAGCTTCACGGCGGGCATGTAGCCCCAGGCCTGCGCGCTCGGACGCGAGACGACCTCGTCGCCCTGGGTGTAGTACCAGATGTTGTTGCCACCGGCGTGCGGGTCGCCGATCTTCCAGCAGACGAACCAGCTCCTGGTGGTCACCATCCGGCCGACCACGGGGCTGCTGGCGAACGACTGGAGGTGTACGTCGCCGGGCGCGTTGTCGCACAGGATGTCCGCGTCCCACTTCATTCCGGTCCAGTCCGTGTGCGGACTGTTCTCCCGCATGACACAGGCGGCGGCCGAACCCGCCGCCCGCGCGGTCGCCGCCGTGGTCCCCGTGAGCCCCGTCGCGGCGACGGCGGCGACGAGCAGCACATGGCTGAATCTCCGGTTCATGGTCCCCCCTGATGTACCGGTCGGCTCTGCCGATGGCGGCAGTTTCCCGCCGGGCGCTGACACGCCACTGACGCCCGGGAGCACTCCCCGCGGTGCTGGCGCGCCGGTCCGTCCGGCTCCGGCTGCTGGACGGTCGCGTCAGGGCCGGTTGGGCTTCATGGCGGCGTCCGCGTACTCGGGCAGTTCGATGACGGTGACCCCGGCGGACTCCAGGAGCCCGCCGCCGTCGCCGGAGCCCGCCACCCCCTCAGGGACGCGCACCGCGGTGACCACGCGCCGCACGCCCGCGTCACGGATGAGCTCGGCGCACGGCCGGCCGCCGTCCGGGCGCCGCGCGCAGGGGGCGAGCGAGCTGTACACCGTCGCCCCGCCCAACCGGCTCCCGGCGGCGGCGAGAGCGCCGAGCGCGGCCTCCTCGGCGTGCTCCCGCGACCCCTCGCGGGCGCGCCCCCGGGCCAGTTCGGTGCCGTCGGCGGCGACGACGACCGCGCCCGCGGCGAGCCCGGTCCCCGGAGTCGGTTCCTCGGCCGCGATCCGGCAGGCGATGGCCAGCCAGCCCCGGTCGGCCATGGTCGGGTGCTCATCGGGCCCGGGGGCCCCGCAGGCGCTGGCGGACGACTGGCTCATCGTTCTCCTCGTGCTCTCCGGCGGCACCGTACCGCCTCTTCCGTACAGGTACCCGGCTGCCCGCGCCCGGCGTCCCGGCACGGACATCCGACCGGTAACCGAACACCGGCGGCACGGCGCCGCCCTCGTACGGGGGACCGGTGGTGGGGGCGGTTCGCGTGTGCGGCAGGTCGTCCGCCGGATACGGCGGAAACCGTTCCGGCGCGGCGCCGGGGGCGGCAGAATGGTCGCTGGGGCACGCCCCTTGGCACCGGTCGAGGGAGAACAACGGCGCGACCCGACCGGATGGGACACGGTGATCGTGATGGCGCAGCCGGAGCGCGACGAACGGTTGGCGCGGGCCTTCCTGGAGCTGGCGGACACCCTTGCGGACGGCTTCCGTCTGGTCGACTTCCTGCATGTGCTGACCCACCACGTGACCGACCTGCTGGGCGTGGACGCCTCTGGCGTGGTGATGCTCGACGGGCTCGGCCGCATGGTGGACGTCACCGCCTCCTCCGACACCGCGCACCGCTTGGAGGAGCTCCAGACGGAGGCGCGCGAAGGGCCGTGCCACGACTGCTGCGGCACGCGCGAGCGCGTCGGACCGGTGGACCTCACCGTGCCCGGGGCGCTCGTGCGCTGGCCGCGTTTCACCGAGGCGGCCCGTGCCGCCGGGTTCGCGACGGTCGCCGCGCTCCCGCTGCGCCTGCGCGAGGAGGTCATCGGGGCGCTGAACGTGATGCACACCGACACCGACGGTCTGACCCCGTCCGACCTGCGCCTGGCCCAGGCGCTCGCCGACGCGGCGACCATCGGCATCCTGCACCAGCGTCTCGCCCACGACCAGGCGGAGCGCGTGGGGCAGTTGCACACCGCGCTCAACAGCCGGATCGCGATCGAACAGGCCAAAGGAGCGCTCGGCGCCCACCTGGACATCGAGCCCGAGGACGCCTTCGACCGGCTGCGCCGCCACGCCCGTGCCCAGCGCACCTCGCTCACCCGGCTCTGCGAGGAGGTCGTCCAGGGGTCCACGGACATGGCACTCTTCGTCACACCGGCCGAGGAGCCGCGCCGCGAGTGACACCCGCCCGTCGAGTGTCTCCGTGAGCCGGACCCCAGTGCCCCGTCGCAACTCAGTCAAGGAGGCCCCGCGGTGTCCGCAGCCGTCCCGGACGTCACGACGCTTCTCGCCACGGCGTCGCGCGCGCCCCAGGGCCTCACGGGCCTCGACTCCGCGCAGTTCGCCGCCGCGCTCGACCTCGACGGTCTCGTCATCTCCCTGAGCAACAGCTCCGGCCTCGAACTGGTCTGGTGCGACCCCTCGGACAAGGCCGGGATCGCCATCGAGGACCTCCAGTACACCCTGGGCGAGGGCCCGACCGTCGACGCCGCCCGCACGGGCGCGCCGGTCATCGTGCCCGATCTGCGGGCCGTGCCGGAGCAGCGCTGGCCCGCCCTGCTCCCCTCGCTGCGGGACCGGCCTGTGCGCGCGATGTACGCGCTGCCCCTCCAGCTGGGGGTCATCCGGCTGGGCGCCCTGACCGGGCGGCGCGACACTCCGGGACCGCTCAGCCGCCACCAGATGACCGACGCCCTCGCCCTGAGCGAGGCCGTCACCCTGATGCTCCTCACCCCGGTCGGGGCCCGCGACGTCGGCAGCGACAACCCGCTGCCGCTGCACCGGGCCCTGCTGCACCAGGCGGCCGGTGTCCTCAGCGTCCGCCTCGCCATCCCCATCGACCAGGCCCTCGCCCGGCTGCGCGCCTACGCCTTCACGCACGACCGGCCGATCCTCGACGTCGCCGACGACGTCCTGAACCACCGCTCGCGGCTGGAGAACACGCCGGACTGAGATGCCGGGACCGCCGCGCCGACACGGTCAGCCGGTGGGCTCGCGCATCTCCTCGCGCACCTGGAGCGTCGTCTTCGCGACCTGGTCGAGGTCGATGTCGGCGGGGTCCTTCCTGGCGTCCTCGGCGGTGACGACGCCCACGGTGGCCCCGGTGTTGTCGTCGCCCCAGGCGCACATCGGCACGTTGCTCCGTACGCCGCCCTGCTCGGTGGTGAGGACCTGGCAGCGCACGGTGAGGCCCGAACCCGCGGGCGTGATGTCACGCGCGGGCACGGCGACCGTGACACCCTGCGCCTCGGAAGCGCCCCGCATCATGTCGTCGCGCGCCGCGGCGGAGTTCTTGAACCGGCCGTACATGCCGGAGACCACCAGCGCGCCGCCCGCCTGCTCGCCCTGGCCCGCGTACTGCCCGACGACCGCCTTCGGGTCCCGGATGTTGGCCCGGCTCCGGTTCTCCTCGACAATGGCCTTGCCGGAGGTGTCGGAGAGGTCCTGCGTCAGCTTGTACCCGCCGTCCACCAGCTCGGACGGCACCGACATGCGGTACTTCGCCTCCGGGAACCCGCCGGACGCCTTGGCGAACAACTGGTACCCGCCGACACCGGCCGCCACCAGCGCGACGGCCACGGCGGCCAGGACGCCGACCACCTTGCCGGTGCTGCGCCGGGGCGGCGGCCCCGGTGGTCCCGGTGGCGACGGGGGCGGGATGCGGCCGCCGGGTCAGGCAGGTCAGCCGGGTCAGGCAGGTCAGGCGGGTCAGGCGGGTCAGGCCAACCAGAACCAGCCAGGCCAGCAGGGTCAGCAGGGCCAGCAGGGCGGCTTCCCCGGTGGCGGGTTCCCGGGTGGCGGCTCCCGTGAGGGCGGCAGGGGCGGCGGCATGGGCGGTCTGCTCGACGGCGCCCAGGTCTCGGCCAAGGCGGAGAAGCTCCTGGAGAAGGACGCGGGGGACTACACCTGGGCCGCCGCGGCCATCGGCTCGCAGAACGCGGCCAGCTACCAGCTCGCCACCGGCGAGCCCGTGATGGCCATCGGCGGCTTCAACGGCAGCGACCCCGCCCCGACGCTCGCCCGGTTCAAGCGGTACGTGGCGGACGGCGAGGTCCACTACTTCGTCGCGGGCGGCGGCATGGGCGGTGGCGGCACGGGCGGCAAGGGCACGTCCTCCTCGATCACCTCCTGGGTGGAGTCGACGTTCCAGAAGGTGACGGCGGGCAGCGCGACCTTCTACGACCTGACGCAGCCGAAGAAGTAGGCCGGACGGACGAAAAACGCCTTGTACGGCGTAAGAGAACGGCTCTACGGTGTATGGGACGGCTCCCGTACACCGTAGAGCTGTCGTGTCCCCAGCCCTACGAAGGAGACCGCCCATGACGGCGACGACCGCCGACACATCGGCCGCACCGCCCAGGCATCCGCAGCGCTGGCTGATCCTCGGCGTCATCTGTCTCGCCCAGCTCACCGTGCTGCTCGACAACACCGTCCTGAGCGTCGCCATCCCCTCCCTCACCAGGGAGCTCCACGCGTCCACGTCCGACATCCAGTGGATGATCAACGCGTACTCGCTCGTGCAGTCCGGCCTGCTGCTCACCGCGGGCAGCTCCGCCGACCGCTACGGCCGCAAGAAGATGCTGATGGCGGGCCTCGCGCTGTTCGGCACCGGCTCGCTGGTCGCGGCGTTCGCGCAGTCGTCGGCGCAGCTCATCGCCGCCCGCGCGGGCATGGGCGTCGGCGGCGCGCTTCTGATGACCACGACGCTCGCGGTCGTCGTGCAGATCTTCGACGACACCGAGCGCGTGAAGGCGATCGGCCTCTGGTCGACCGTCAGCTCCCTCGGTTTCGCGGCGGGACCGCTGCTCGGCGGGTTCATGCTGAACCACTTCTGGTGGGGCTCGATCTTCCTGATCAACCTCCCCGTGGCCCTGCTCGGCCTGGCCGCCGTCGCCAAGCTGGTGCCGGAGTCGAAGAACCCCCGCGGCGACCGCCCCGACCTGCTCGGCGCGCTGCTCTCCACGATCGGCATGGCCTCGGTGGTCTACGCGATCATCTCCGGGCCCGAGCACGGCTGGACCTCGGCACAGGTGCTGGTCTCGGCGGGCTTCGGCGTCGTGGTCCTCGGCGCCTTCGCGCTCTGGGAGCTGCGCATCCCGTATCCGATGCTGGACATGCACTTCTTCCGCAACCAGCGGTTCGTCGGTGCGGTGGCGGGCGCGATCCTGGTCGCGTTCGGGCTCAGCGGTTCGCTCTTCCTGCTGACCCAGCACCTCCAGTTCGTCCTCGGCTACGAACCCCTGAAGGCGGGCCTGCGGACGGCACCGCTCGCGGTGACCATCGTGGCCCTGAACCTGACGGGCGTCGGCGCGAAGCTGCACGCCAAGCTGGGCACGCCCGTGACGATCCTGGCCGGTATGAGCGCCCTCGCGGCCGGGCTCGCGGTGATCGCGCTGCTCGGCGGTGACGCCTACAACGGCATGCTGGCCGGGCTCGTCGTCATGGGCGCGGGCATCGCGATCGCCATGCCCGCCATGGCCAACGCCATCATGAGCGCCATTCCGGTGGAGAAGGCGGGCGTGGGCGCGGGCGTCAACGGCACGCTCGCGGAGTTCGGCAACGGTCTGGGCGTCGCCGTGCTCGGCGCGGTCCTCAACTCCCGCTTCGCCTCGCTCGTCGCGGTCTCCGCGGCGTCCTTCCCGGCGGCCATGGCCGCGGCGGACTCGGCGGGGGAGCGGGAGCGGATCGCCGACGCGTTCTCCTCGGGCCTGGAGACGAGTCAGCTCGTGGGCGCGGCGGCGGTGTTCGCCGGAGGCGTGCTTGCCGCGGCGTTGCTGCGCAGGGCGGAGAGGGCAGACTCCGTGGGCGGGACGGCGGCATAGCATCCTGGTGGGGCGGACGGCCGGATTCCGGAACTCCGGACTCCGGGGCGCCCGTCCCCTTCGCCCGTCCCCCCCTCGTCCGTCCCTCTCGTCCGCCCCCGGGTCCGAGAACCGATCAGGAAGGTGCGCCATGGTCAAGGCAGCCGGCCGCACGCAGCACACGGCGCGGGCCAGCGTCTGGCTCGAGGGCAAGGCGTCCCGCGGCGGCGCCCGCAAGGGCGACCAGCCGAGCGGCCTCGACCGGGAGCGGATCACCAAGGCCACGGTGCGGCTCCTGGACGCGGAGGGCCTCGCCAAGTTCTCCATGCGCAGGCTGGCCACCGAGCTCAACGTCACGGCGATGTCCGTCTACTGGTACGTGGACACCAAGGACGACCTGCTCGAACTGGCCCTCGACTCGGTCTGCGGCGAGATGCGGATCCCCGATCCGCAGTCGGCGCCCGACGCCTGGCGGGAGCAGTTGCGGGCCCTCGCGGAGGAGTACCGGGCACTGCTCGTCCGCCATGCCTGGGTGTCGCCGCTCGTCGGCCGTTTCCTCAACATCGGTCCGAACTGGCTGGCCTTCGCGGTCGCGATCCAGCACACCGTACGGAACAGCGGGCTCCCCGCGTACGCGCAGAACGGGGCGATCTCGGCGGTCTTCCAGTTCGTGTACGGCTTCGGGACCATCGAGGGCCACTACATCGCGCGGTGCGCGGAGGCGGGGGTCTCGCAGGACGAGTACTACCGGGAGGCGATGGGGACCGTCCACGAGGAGCTGGGCGCGCACGAGGTCCTGCGGAGCGCGGACGAGTTGATCCGTGCGCGGGGTGAGGACAGCGTCGAGCAGATGTGGCACCGGGACTTCACGGTCGCCCTCGATCTGATGATCGCCGGGATCGAGGCGCTGCTCTCGCGGGCAGCGCCGTAGCTTTTTCGCGGGTGCACTGAACCGCCGCTTCGCGGCGGATGTCTCCCACCC
>NZ_JASKYR010000360.1:0-7019 GCF_041028215.1 Streptomyces flavofungini | reverse complement strand
ATCGGTGTACGGCCCTCGGCGCCCTGGCCGAGGAGAAGCTGCCCCGCGGTTCGGACGCGGAGGCCTCGACCGGCTGTCGGCATACGTGCGGCTCATCGCGGCGAACACCGCCGACGACACCGACCGCCGCGGCTGCCTGCTGGCCAAGGGAACGGCCGTTCTGCCCCGCCCAATACGTTGGCATGCCCGCTCTGCGTGCCGTCGTACCGATGACCCGGCTGGCCGCGCCCGGCGCCTGAAACCGGGCAGAGCACGTCTTCGACAATGGCACCCCGGAGGGATCTACCCGCTCGACGACCGGATCGCGGCAGCACCCGGCGATCCCGGAGCGCCTGGACCTTGGCCTGACCAGGGGCAGGTCAACCTATACGTCACCCCTGCCCGACTCGCCACCACTACTTGCGTTACGTAGGTTATGGACGCTCAAGTCCATAACGGGGTACGTTCGGTCCTGCCGCTGGTCAGCGGCGTATCCCAGTCAAGTCGGCCCGCTGCGACACCGGTTGGCGCTTCCTTGCATCCGCATCCGAGTGCGCCATGCGCAGCCGCGCCGGGTCTTCAAGCTCCGGCGTTGCTACCAGCCGAGTGGGGTGCCCCGGGCCGACGCTTGCCTGAACTCACCCGAACCGGCCCGCCGTGAGCGGGCGGCGGAAGAGGAGGACCCGAAGATGACTGCACACAGCTCACCCGCGGAGAAGCGGCCCGGGCGCTTGGGCGACCCGACCCTCACCCTGCACACCGACCCGCGTACCGATCCGCAGGTGGTCAAGGCGCTGGCACAGTACGGCTTGGACCAGGACATCGTGCCCGCGCCCCTGCGACCCGACGCCCCGCGTGAGCAGCTTCTCGAGTTCGTCACGGCCGCGGAAGCCGGGTCCGAGCAGCTCTTCGCCGCCCTGGTCGCCGACCTGGAGCCGGTCCCCGGGCTCGTCCACCACACAGAGACGATCCCCGGTCCGGCCGGCAACGACATCCAGTTGTACGTGACGCGGCCCGCGACCGCTCCCGCCGCCCTGCCCGGCATCCTCTACCTGCACGGGGGCGGTATGGTGATGCTCAAGGGCTCGGGCCCCATCTACGCCCGGTTCCACGACGAACTGGCCGCCACCGGCCTCGTCATCATCGGAGTCGAATTCCGCAACGGCGGCGGTGAACTCGGCCCCCACCCGTTCCCCGCCGGTCTCGACGACTGTGCGACAGCGCTGGACTGGGTGCACCAGCACCGCACGGAACTGGGGATCTCCACCCTCACCGTCGCGGGCGAGTCCGGCGGGGGCAACCTGGCGCTCGCCACCGCGATCAGGGCCAAGCGCGAGGACGGACTCGCGGCCATCGATGGCGTCTACGCCCTGGTGCCGTTCATCTCCGGCCTCTACGGTGCCAGCGCCGAGGAACGCGAAGCGGTACTGCCCTCGCTCGTCGAGAACGACGGGTACCTCACGGCCTGCGACACAGCAGCGATCTTCGCCGAGGTATACGATCCCGGCGCCGAGCACGCCACCGACCCGCTGTGCTGGCCCTTCCACGCCACCGCCCAGGACCTGACCGAGCTGCCCCCGCACGCCATCTCCGTCGACGAGCTCGACCCGCTGCGGGATGAGGGACTGGCCTACCACCGCGCTCTTCTCGCGGCCGGGGTCCAGGCCACCTGCCGGACGGTCGCGGGCACGGGCCACGCGGGCGATCTGATGTTCCGTGCCGCCGTCCCGGCCATGTACGAGGCAACCGTCCAAAGCGTGCACCGCTTCGCCGCGGGTCTCCGCTCGTGAGGTGACGGACCTCCCGCTAAGGGGGGCAAAGGAGTCTCCTGACGGGTGAGGGCCCTGCAAGCAGGGTCTGTCAGTCCAAGTCAGCCCAGACCTAGGGCGCGCAGGGCCGGACATGGGCCCCGACAGCGGTTCGCGGCGGGCCAGGATTGAGGCAAGGCCGGACAGGCAACGCGGTCCGCCTCACCACCCGGCACCTTCGACCAAGGAGCACTCATGCCCGCTACCCCGGCTCCCGCCACCTGGTTCGTCACCGGCACCTCCCGCGGGATGGGGCTGGAACTGGTCAGGCAACTCCTCGCCGATGGCTGCAACGTGGCCGCCACGACCCGCTCCGCGGAGCGTCTGACGGCCGCGCTCGGCAGTACCACCGACACCGGCCGCCTGCTCGCGCTGACCGTGAACCTCACGGACGAGGCCCAGGTCAAGGATGCGGTGGAGCAGACCGTCGAGCGCTTTGGTGCCCTGGACGTCGTCGTGAACAACGCGGGCTACGGCTACCTTGCCGCGGTCGAGGAGACCAGTGCCCAGGATGTGCGGGACATGCTCGACATCCAGGTCGTCGGCGTGTGGAACGTCCTGCGCGCCGCGCTGCCGCTCATGCGCGAGCAGCGCTCCGGCCGCATCATCAACGTCTCTTCCGTCCTCGGCCTGACCGCCGTTCCCGGATGGGCCCTGTACTGCGCCGGCAAGTTCGCCCTCGAAGGACTGAGTGAGGCACTCGCCGCCGAGGTCGCGGAGTTCGGCATCGAGGTCACCATCGTCGAGCCGGGCTACTTCCGTACCTCCTTCCTGACCTCTCACTCGCTGGCGCTGCCCACCGAGACCTCCGAGCACTACCCGGCCGTACGGGCCATGGTGGACGACCACCTCAAGCTCCAGGGCCACCAGCTGGGCGACCCCGTCAAGGCCGCCGCCGCCATCATCGAGCGCTCCCGCACCGAGGGCGGCCCCCTGCGCCAGCTGTTGGGCTCCGACGCCCACACCTACGCGACCGCCAAGGCCGAAGCCCTGCGCGCCAACCTCGACGCCACCGCGGACTCCGCTCCTCTCACGAATTTCCCCCAGCTCTGAGGCGCTGCCCGCACCTTAGTATGAGCGTCTACCTGCCCTCCGCTGTCCTCACTCTCGCCACCGGTCGGCTCAGCGACTGGTCCGGAATCGATGTCGGCGCACAGTTGCTGTCGGCCGCGATGATGCTGATCGCCACCGTCGTGGGGATCACTCTCGTGGTGTGCAGGGAGCGCATCCCCCCGGTCAGCTGACGCCTTGGGACGCATGTCGTCCCACCACGCCGACGGCCGTGCTGGCGTAGTCGGTTCCGGCCCCGTACACGAAGTCACCGGGCGTCCGTTACGGGCGGCCGGGCGGTGGTCACGGCGCTGTGTGTCAGCTGGTCGCACTGGCTCGCTGCACCTGTCCCCGCCCCGTATGAGTGAACGCACGCCTGAGCCAATCGTTTCGCCTTCGTGCGAATGGCGGTGTCACGGAAGTTGTTGCCGTAGAACAGCAACCACTCGGGATAGAGCTGGAGCCGTCTATAAGGCGCGATGCCTGCCGGACCTGCACATCTACTCGGTTCTGCTCGGTCGATGATCAGACCCGACATGCTCGGCGGCAACCCCTTCACGTAGTCCAGCGGCATCGCCGCAACGCCCAACCTCGGAAGGACAAGCAGTGCCCGACTCGATGTCTGACGCAGCCAAGCGCCGTATCTTCGCCATGCTGGACGCCGACGGCGATGGCGTCCTCACACACGCGGAGTATCTCGCCAGGGTCGACGAGGTCGCCTCGGCCATGGGGCGCGACCTGTGCCACCCGGTCGTCGTCGCCGCGCGAAGCGCCCACGAGGCGGTCTTCGCGGACATGGACGCCGACCGTGACGGCCGCGTGTTGTTCGAGGAGTACCGGCTGTGGGCGGGGCACGCGTCATTTGAACGGTCCTGTCGGCCTGCTTTGGGCTCCTTGTTCGACATCGCTGACGCCGACGCCGACGGACGGCTCAACCGTGCGGACTTCGTCCGCCTGCGTACGGCGGCGCGGAACGCCGCGGCCGACGCCGGTGCCGCGTTCGATGAACTCGACACCGGTCAGGACGGCCTGATCGACCGTGACACCTACCTGGCGGGAATCAAGGACTTCGTCGTCACGGGGGTCTCGGCCATGGCCGCTTCCTACGGCGCAGCCAGCGCGGCGCGCGAGGGGGTGTGAGAGCGCGCGCTGCGCCAGACGGCGGGCACGCGTAACCCTTGGTTGGTGAGGACCGGCAGGTCGAGGTTCGGCTGGCCGGTCGGTCCTGGGCAACCTGCTACGCCTTACCGGGAGAGAGCGAGAGCGAGAGCGAGAGCCGCCTTTGGCATCGCAGGCGCTCCCTGTTCCGCTGCCGGTGCGGTTACCGGCACCAGTGACGCGACTGCGGCATGTGGTTCCGGTGATGGCGGCGGCAGGGCAGCCCCAGGGCACACAGGCAGGAGAGTGTGATGCGGGATCGGTGGGGTTTCGACGTCAGTACCGACGCGGCGGGCATGCGCCTGTGGGACGCGGCCGTGGACGCCCGCCTCCGGGAAGCGCCCGACGCGGCGGATGCCGCGCAGGCGGTGCTGGCCCACGATCCGCGGCTGGGTGTGGCCCGGGCCCTGGCCGCGACCACCACGTCACGGGCGACGACTATGTCACGGGACCGGCTGGACACGGATGCGACCGCCCAGTCCCGGGAGCTGCGCCGTGCGTTCCATGACGGGGTATCGGCCAGTGGCCGCGAGAGCAGTCTGATCCAGGTGCTGCACCTACGCGCCCAGCGCCGGACCGCCGAACTGGCCGACCATCTGGTGGAACATCTGGCGCTGTATCCGGCCGACCCGTTGGCCTTGCGCCTGGTCTACAGCACCTGCCTGGCCAGCACTGACCCGGCCCGCCGGGCGTGGAGCGCCGACCTGATCGAACGGCAGGCCGCCGCCGCGCCCCGCGACAGCTGGCCCACGATGGCCGCGCTGGCCTTCCTGCGCGCGGAGCAGCACCGCTGCCAGGAGGCCGCCGCCCTGGCCCACCAGGCCCTGGACATCGAACCTGCCTGCACCCCAGCCGCCCACGTCCTTCTGCACGTGCACCACGACACCGGCGCCGCAGCGGCCGGCCTGTCGCTGGTCGAGACCTGGCTGACCAAGCATCCGCACACGCCCCGCCGCCACTTCCGCTGGCACGCCGCCCTGCACGCCCTGGCCACCGGGGACCTCACCCGAGCCAGACACTGGACCGCAAAGGAGTTCACCGCCCAGGACGTGGCGGCTCGCAGCTCGCTGAACTGGCGGCTGCATCTGACCGGCCAGGACCCGGCCGCACCCCTCAGCGCCGAGGACGCCCGCGCCCTGCTGGCCGATGAGGACCGGGCGATGGCCACGGTGTGGAACGCCTTCCACATCGCCCTGGCGCTGGCCGTGGCCGGGGACGCCGAAGGCCTTGACCGGCTCGCCCGCCACGCCCGCAGGAGGAACCGCCCCGCCTACGCCGACGTCCTGGCCCCGGCCGTCGACGCCCTCGCCCTGCTCCTGCGCGGCCAACCGGGCCAAGCCGCGGGCCTGCTGGCCGGGCTGCGGCACCGTGTGTGGCTGCTCGGCCTGACCAGACCTGAAGCCGAAATCCTTGAGGACACCCTCGCCCGCGCCCTGAGCGCGGACGACCGGCCCGACGAGGCGGCCGAGCTGCTGCACCACCGTATGGACACCCGCACCACCCACGCCTACGAACGCATGCTCTGCACCGCACTGTCCTGACCACCTCCGCATACGGTGCGCAAGTACGGTGACCGCGAGCCAGTTCCCCCTGCCGTGCCTCCGACGAAGCTTGCGGGCTCGCGCTCGCGCGGAATCGGGCAGGACGCCGACATCAGCGACATCCTCAGTCAGTGACCCCGTAACGTTCGCCCGCGACTTGGTCGGCGAGCGGCTGCAGTTGAGCGAGCACAGCGTCGTCGAGGGTGACATCCAACGAGGCGACATTCTGTTCCAGCCAGCGGGGCCGCTTGGTGCCGGGGATGGGCACGATCGGGACGCCCAGGCGCTCGGCCTGGGCATACACCCAGGCCAGGGCGGTCTGGGCGGGCGTCGCGCCCACTTGCTCGGCGACCTGGCGGACGGTGTCGGCGATGGCCTGGTTGGCATCGGCCTGGAACCGCTCGTTGCGGCTGCGGAAGTCGGAGCTGTCCAGGCCTGTCCGGTCCACCGCCCCGGTCAGAAAGCCGCGGCCCAGTGGCGAGTAGGGCACCAGACCCACGCCCAGTTCCGCCATGACGGGGGTGAGCGTCTCGACGCCTCGGGTCCACAGTGAGTACTCGCTCTGCACCGCCGTGATCGGATGGACGGCATGGGCGCGGCGCAGCAGATCGCCGTCGACCTCGGAGAGCCCCAGGTGCCGGACCTTGCCCTCCTTCACGAGTTCGGCCATGGCACCCACGGTCTCCTCGATCTCGGCGTTCTGCGGCGGCCGGTGCAGATAGTAGAGATCGATCACCTCGACCCCGAGCCGCAGCAGCGACGCCTCGCACGAGCGTTTGACGTAAGGCGCTTCCCCCCGCAGACGACGCGCGTCGTCACCGGCGCTGCGGTCGATACCGAACTTCGTCGCGATCTGGACCTGATCGCGGCGGTCGTGGATGGCCCGGCCGAGCAACACCTCATTGTGGCCCGCACCGTACTGGTCGGCGGTGTCGAGGAAAGTCACACCCAACTCGACGGCACGGCGAATGGTCCCCACCGAGGTGTCCCAGTCGGCCGGGCCGTAGTACTCGCTCATACCCATGCAGCCCAGTCCCTGGGCGGACACCTCAAGGGTTCCCAGCATGGTCCTTCTCATGGCGAATGCACTTCCTTTCATCTCGGCTTTGCTGATCAGTTACGTGAAAATATGCACGGCGAAGTCACGCGTTCGGCGCGGACGTACCGTCACTTCGCTGTTGGGCCGGGCATCGACTCCGTACAGAAGAAGCGTCGATGGTTAAACAGTGGGGAACGCTCCACGGTCTTGCCACGGACACGAGATCGCGGCCCCSTCGGCGGGTTGACCGAGGGCTGCCGGGACGCGATCACCGGAGCCGACGCTGCGTTCAGCGGCAAGAGTGCCGAGCAGGCGCAGGGCCTCCTCGGCCGGTGTCTGCGGCTCCGCGCGGTAGACGACGAGCTGTTGGCCGGGTGCGCTGTTCACGGAGAGCATTTCGTAGGCAAGGGTGAACTCGCCCACCTCGGGGCTGAAACTCTTTGT
>NZ_JASKYR010000036.1:0-20970 GCF_041028215.1 Streptomyces flavofungini | reverse complement strand
GCGCCACCAGGTCGCCCCAGCCGCCGTCCTCGCCGACGAGGACGATGCGGGTGCCCTCGTGCCCGATGTAGGCGAGCTGCCCCTCGGCCCCGCCGTGCGCCCGCGCGAAGGCGCCGATCTCCTTGGCSAGCYKCCCCGCCCGTCGGGAAGAGCGAGGAGGCCAGGCCCTCAGCGCAGGAAGGGGTCCACCGCCACGGCCACGAAGAGCAGCGAGACATAGGTGATGGACCAGTGGAAGAGCCGCATCTCCTTGAGCTTGCCGCCGGTCGCCTCCGCCTTGGCGCGGTTCTGGAGTCCATGCGCCTCCCAGAGCCACCAGCCGCCGGTCACCAGCGCCACCGCGGTGTAGAACCAGCCGGTGTAGCCGAGCGGCTGGAGCAGCAGGGAGACGGCGACCATGACCCAGCTGTAGAGGACGATCTGACGGGCGACCACCTTGTTCGAGGCGATGACCGGCAGCATCGGCACGCCCACGCGCGCGTAGTCCTCCTTCACCTTCATGGACAGCGGCCAGTAGTGCGGCGGCGTCCAGAAGAACATGACCAGGAAGAGGATGACGGGCGCCCACGACATGGAGTTCGTGACCGACGACCAGCCGATGAGCACCGGCAGGCAGCCCGCGATGCCGCCCCAGACGATGTTCTGGGAGGTGCGCCGCTTGAGGATCATCGTGTAGACGACCACGTAGAAGAGCAGCGCGCCGAGCGAGAGCCAGGCGGAGAGCCAGTTCACGGCGAGGCCGAAGAGCAGCGTCGACACGACCGCGAGAGTGATGCCGAAGACCATGCACTCGCGCGGGCTCACCATGCCGGTCACCAGGGGCCGCTGCGACGTGCGGTCCATCAGGGCGTCGATGTCCCGGTCGATGTACATGTTGAGCGCGTTGGCGCCGCCCGCCGAGAGGTAGCCGCCCACGCAGGTCACGAGGACCAGCCACAGGTCGGGCACGCCCTGCTCGGCGAGGAACATCACCGGAACGGTGGTGATGAGGAGGAGTTCGATGATCCGCGGCTTGGTCAGCGCCACGAACGCCTTGACACGGGCCCCGAACGGCCGATGGCTCGGGCTAAGTTCCGTCCCGGAAACCCCCGCTGGACGGGATTCAACGGCCGTCACGCACACCCCTGACAGAGACATCCCAGCGAGCCGACCTGCGCCTTCTGACATGAAGATCCGGTAAAGGCTCGCGCGTACCACGCCACTGTAGACGTTGCCCATACCTCGCTCTTCGCGGGGGTGGGGTCGTGTTGACCGTCGCGCCCCGGGGTACGGGGTGTCCGCCGGGGAGTCACGTGAGCGGTATCGGCTGTCCTTTGAGCGGACACATGAGCGATACGGAGAGTCCTTTGAGCGGTCACATGAGCGCTTCCGTATTCACATGGCGAATCGCCGTCTATTCCTTTCAGGAGGCGGATACCCGGTTGTCCCGGCAGTCTGGAATGAGTCGAAAAAATGCACGCCTTAGCAGCGGTAGGCTCGACTACGGCCGGTGAGATCGTCATCGCCGGTATTCGACATGTGGAGAGGAGCCCTGACTCAGGGTGAGCACCAAGCCGACCACCACAGACCTCGAGTGGACCGAACTGGACCAGCGAGCCGTGGACACCGCTCGCGTCCTGGCCATGGATTCCGTACAGAAGGTCGGCAACGGCCATCCCGGTACGGCCATGAGCCTCGCGCCCGCCGCGTACACCCTTTTCCAGAAGGTGATGCGACACGACCCGGCGGACGCCGACTGGACCGGCCGCGACCGGTTCGTCCTCTCCGCGGGCCACTCGTCCCTGACCCTGTACATCCAGCTCTACCTGGCCGGATTCGGCCTGGAGCTCGATGACCTCAAGGCGTTCCGCACCTGGGGCTCGAAGACCCCGGGCCACCCGGAGTACGGCCACACCACGGGCGTGGAGACGACGACGGGCCCGCTGGGCCAGGGCGTCGCGAACGCCGTGGGCATGGCGATGGCCGCCCGCTACGAGCGCGGCCTCTTCGACCCGGAGGCGGCCCCCGGCTCCTCCCCGTTCGACCACTTCATCTACGCCATCGCCGGTGACGGCTGCCTCCAGGAGGGCATCTCCGCGGAGGCCTCCTCGATGGCCGGGCACCAGAAGCTCGGCAATCTGATCCTGCTGTGGGACGACAACCACATCTCGATCGAGGGCGACACGGAGACCGCGATCTCCGAGGACACCCTCAAGCGGTACGAGGCCTACGGCTGGCACGTCCAGCGCGTGCAGCCCAAGGAGAACGGCGACCTCGACCCGGCCGCCCTCTACGCCGCGATCGAGGCCGCCAAGGCCGAGACCGGGCGCCCGTCCTTCATCGCGATGCGCTCGATCATCGCCTGGCCCGCCCCGAACGCGCAGAACACCGAGGCCGCGCACGGCTCGGCGCTCGGCGACGAGGAGGTGGCCGCCACCAAGCGCGTCCTGGGCTTCGACCCCGAGCGGACCTTCGAGGTCTCCGACGAGGTCATCGCGCACACCCGCAAGGCCCTGGACCGCGGGTCCGAGGCCAAGAAGGAGTGGGAGAAGGGCTTCGCCGACTGGCGCTCGGCCAACTCCGAGCGCGCCGCCGAGTTCGACCGCGTGGCCAAGGGCGAGCTGCCCGACGGCTGGGAGGAGAAGCTCCCGGAGTTCGAGACCGGCAAGGCGGTCGCCACCCGCGCCGCGTCCGGCAAGATCCTCCAGGCGCTCGGCGGGGTCATCCCCGAGCTGTGGGGCGGCTCCGCCGACCTCGCGGGCTCGAACAACACCACGATCGACAAGACGTCGTCGTTCCTCCCCGAGGGCAACCCGCTCCCGGGCGCCGACCCGTACGGCCGTACGGTCCACTTCGGCATCCGCGAGCACTCGATGGCCGCGGAGATGAACGGCATCGCGCTGCACGGCAACACCCGCATCTACGGCGGCACCTTCCTGGTGTTCTCCGACTACATGCGCAACGCCGTCCGGCTGTCCGCCCTCATGCACCTGCCGGTGACGTACGTGTGGACGCACGACTCCATCGGCCTCGGTGAGGACGGCCCGACGCACCAGCCGGTCGAGCACCTGGCCTCGCTGCGCGCCATCCCGGGCCTGAACGTGGTCCGTCCGGCCGACGCCAACGAGACCGTCATCGCCTGGCGCGAGATCCTGCGGCGCTACACCAAGGAGTTCGGCGTGGGCGCCCCGCACGGCCTCGCGCTGACCCGCCAGGGCGTGCCGACGTACGAGCGCAACGAGGACGCCGCCAAGGGCGGCTACGTCCTGTTCGAGGCCGATGGCGGCACGCCGGAGGTCATCCTCATCGGCACCGGCTCCGAGGTGCAGCTCGCCGTCGAGGCGCGCGAGCAGCTCCAGGCGGCGGGCGTCCCGACCCGGGTCGTCTCGATGCCGTCGGTCGAGTGGTTCGAGGAGCAGGAGCAGGGGTACCGCGACAGCGTGCTGCCGCCCTCGGTGAAGGCGCGCGTGGCGGTCGAGGCGGGCATCGGCCTGACCTGGCACCGGTTCGTCGGTGACGCGGGCCGCATCGTCTCCCTGGAGCACTTCGGTGCCTCCGCGGACGCGAAGGTGCTCTTCCGTGAGTTCGGATTCACCGCCGACAAGGTGGCCGAGGCGGCGCGGGAATCGATCGCCGCCGCTCAGCGCTGACGCCCATATACGACCAAGTAGGAGATGTAATTTCCATGACAGACGCACTCAAGCGCCTCTCCGAAGAAGGCGTCGCGATCTGGCTGGACGACCTGTCGCGCAAGCGGATCACGTCCGGCAACCTCGCCGAGCTGATCGACCAGCAGCACGTCGTGGGCGTCACCACCAACCCCTCGATCTTCCAGAAGGCCATCTCGCAGGGCGACGGTTACGACCAGCAGCTCTCCGACCTCGCGGCCCGCGAGGTCACCGTCGAGGAAGCCATCCGGATGATCACGACGGCGGACGTGCGTGACGCCGCCGACATCCTGCGCCCCGTCTTCGACGCGACGGGCGGCCAGGACGGCCGGGTGTCGATCGAGGTCGACCCGCGCCTGGCGCACAACACCAAGTCCACCGTCGCCGAGGCCAAGCAGCTCGCCTGGCTGGTCGACCGGCCCAACACGCTCATCAAGATCCCGGCCACCCAGGCGGGCATCCCCGCGATCACCGAGGTCATCGGCCTCGGCATCAGCGTCAACGTCACGCTGATCTTCTCGCTCGAGCGCTACCGCCTGGTCATGGACGCCTACCTCGCGGGCCTGGAGAAGGCCAAGGAGCGCGGCCTGGACCTCTCCAAGATCCACTCCGTGGCGTCCTTCTTCGTGTCCCGCGTGGACACCGAGATCGACAAGCGGCTCGACGGCATCGGCACGGACGAGGCCAAGGCCCTCAAGGGCAAGGCCGCGCTCGCCAACGCCCGCCTCGCCTACGAGGCCTACGAGGAGGTCTTCTCCTCCGACCGCTGGGCCGCGCTCGACAAGGCGCAGGCCAACAAGCAGCGTCCGCTGTGGGCCTCGACCGGCGTCAAGGACCCGTCGTACAAGGACACCATGTACGTCGAGGAGCTGGTCGCGCCGAACACGGTGAACACCATGCCGGAGGCGACCCTGGAAGCCACCGGCGACCACGGGAACATCACCGGCAACACCATCGCGGGCACCTACGACCAGTCCCGGTCGGAGATCGCCGCCGTGGAGAAGCTCGGCATCTCGTACGACGAGGTCGTGCAGCTCCTCGAGGACGAGGGCGTCGAGAAGTTCGAGGCCTCCTGGACCGACCTGCTCAAGTCGACCGAGGCCGAGCTCAAGCGCCTCGCTCCTTCGAAGGGCTGACCCACTTTGTCAAGCAGCAATCCGCTGCGTGACGCCGCAGACCGACGGCTCCCGCGTATCGCGGGGCCGTCGGGCCTGGTCATTTTTGGCGTCACGGGCGATTTGTCCCGTAAAAAGTTGATGCCCGCCGTCTACGACCTCGCCAACCGGGGTCTCCTGCCGCCGGGCTTCTCGCTCATCGGCTTCGCCCGCCGCGACTGGGAGGACGAGGACTTCGCCCAGGTCGTCCATGACGCGGTCAAGGAGCACGCGCGGACGCCGTTCCGCGAGGAGGTCTGGCAGCAGCTCATCCAGGGCATGCGCTTCGTCCAGGGCAACTTCGACGACGACGCGGCCTTCGAGCAGCTCAAGGCCACCATCCAGGAGCTGGACAAGGCCCAGGGTACCGGCGGCAACTTCGCCTTCTACCTCTCGGTGCCCCCGAAGTTCTTCCCCCAGGTCGTCCAGCAGCTCAAGAAGCACGACCTCGCCGACGCGCCCAAGGGCGCCTGGCGCCGCGCGGTCATCGAGAAGCCGTTCGGCCACGACCTGGCCTCCGCCCAGGAGCTGAACGCGATCGTGCACGAGGTGTTCGCCCCGGACCAGGTGTTCCGGATCGACCACTACCTCGGCAAGGAGACCGTCCAGAACATCCTGGCGCTGCGCTTCGCCAACCAGATGTTCGAGCCGATCTGGAACCGGTCCTACGTGGACCACATCCAGATCACGATGGCCGAGGACATCGGCATCGGCGGCCGCGCCGGCTACTACGACGGCATCGGCGCCGCCCGCGACGTCATCCAGAACCACCTGCTCCAGCTCATGGCGCTGACCGCGATGGAGGAGCCCGCCTCCTTCGACGCGGACGCGCTCGTCGCCGAGAAGGCGAAGGTCCTCGGTGCCGTCCGGCTCCCCAAGGACCTCGGCCGCAGCACGGTCCGCGGGCAGTACGCCGCGGGGTGGCAGGGCGGCGAGAAGGCCGTCGGCTACCTCCAGGAAGAGGGCATCGACCCCAAGTCGAAGACCGACACCTACGCGGCCGTCAAGCTGGAGGTCGACAACCGCCGCTGGGCGGGCGTGCCCTTCTACCTGCGGACGGGCAAGCGCCTCGGCCGCCGCGTCACCGAGATCGCGGTCGTCTTCCAGCGCGCCCCCCACTCCCCCTTCGACCACACCGCGACCGAGGAGCTCGGGCACAACGCGATCGTCATCCGCGTCCAGCCCGACGAGGGCATCACGGTCCGCTTCGGCTCCAAGGTGCCCGGTACCTCGATGGAGATCCGGGACGTGTCGATGGACTTCGCGTACGGCGAGTCCTTCACCGAGTCGAGCCCGGAGGCGTACGAGCGCCTGATCCTGGACGTCCTGCTCGGCGACGCCAACCTCTTCCCGCGCACGGAGGAGGTCGAGCTGTCCTGGAAGATCCTCGACCCGATCGAGGAGTACTGGGACAAGCACGGCAAGCCCGCGCAGTACCCGGCAGGCACCTGGGGCCCGACCGAGGCGGACGAAATGCTCGCACGAGACGGACGGAGCTGGCGTCGGCCATGAAGATCGACCTTACGGACACCACGTCCAGCAAGATCAACAAGGCGCTCGTACAGGGCCGCCGCGCGATCGGCACCCCGGCCGTCGGCATGGTCCTCACCCTCGTCATCGTCACCGACGAGGAGAACGCCTACGACTCCCTGAAGGCGGCCAACGACGCGTCCCGCGAGCACCCCTCGCGCACCCTCGTGGTGATCAAGCGCGCCGCGCGCTCGCCGCGCGACCGCACCAGCTCGCGCCTGGACGCCGAGGTCCGCGTCGGCGTCGAGGCGGGCACCGGCGAGACGGTGGTCCTCAGGCTGTACGGCGAGGTCATCGACCACGCCCAGTCGGTGGTGCTGCCGCTGCTCCTGCCCGACGCCCCCGTGGTCGTCTGGTGGCCCGTGAACGCCCCGCTGGACCCCGCGAACGACCCGCTCGGCGCCCTGGCCCAGCGGCGCGTCACGGACACCTACGCGGCCGAGCACCCCATCGAGGAGCTGACCGCCCGCGCCGCCGCCTACCACCCCGGCGACACGGACCTGGCCTGGACCCGCATCACCCCCTGGCGCTCGATGCTCGCCGCGGCCCTGGACCAGATCTCCTGCAAGGTGCAGTCGGTGCAGGTGGACGGCGAGGAGTTCAACCCGAGCTGCGAGCTGCTCGCCATGTGGCTCGCGGACCGGCTCGGCGTCCCCGTGAAGCGCGCGCTCTCCCCCGGGCCCGGTCTGACCGGTGTGCGGATGGAGACCGACTGCGGGCCCATCGTGCTCGACCGGGCCGACGGCTCGCTCGCCACGCTCCACATCGAGGGCCAGCCCAACCGCGCGGTGGCGCTCAAGCGCCGCGAGACGGCCGAGCTGATCGCCGAGGAGCTGCGGCGCCTCGACCCGGACGACACCTACGAAGCGGCGCTGAAGTACGGCGTCGAGCGCCTCGGTGAGCCGTCCGGACCGGTGACGGAGGCCGGGCGGGAGAAGGACGCCGCCGAGGCGCCCGAGGCCAAGAAGGCACCGGCCAAGAAGGCGCCCGCGAAGAAGGCGGCCGCCAAGTGACCGGGGCGCCGCAGCTCGTCGTCCACCGCGACAAGGAGCTGATGGCCCAGGCCGCCGCGGCCCGCCTCATCACGAAGATCATCGACGCGCAGTCCGCCAGGGGCTCCGCGTCGGTGGTCCTCACCGGCGGACGCAACGGCAACGGCCTGCTCGCGGCCCTCGGCGCGTCCCCCGCGCGGGACGCGGTCGACTGGTCGCGGCTCGACCTGTGGTGGGGCGACGAGCGGTTCCTGCCCGACGGCGACCCCGAGCGCAATCACACCCAGGCCCGCGAGGCCCTGCTCGACGCGGTGCCGCTCAACCCGGCGCGGGTGCACCCGATGCCCGCCTCGGACGGCCCCTACGAAGCGGACGCCGCGGCCGAGGTCTACGCCGCGGAACTCGCCGCCGCGGCGGGCCCGGACGATCACGGCTCCGTGCCGTCCTTCGACGTCCTGATGCTCGGCGTCGGCCCCGACACGCACGTCGCCTCGCTCTTCCCCGGGCTCCCCGGGGTGCGCGAGACGGAGCGCATGGTCGTCGGCGTGCAGGACGCGCCGAAGCCGCCGCCCACCCGTATCTCGCTCACGCTCCCGGCGATCCGGGCCGCGCGCGAGGTGTGGCTGCTCGCCGCGGGCGAGGACAAGGCCGAGGCGGCGGCCACCGCCCTGGCGCCGGGCACCGACGAGGTGCGGGCCCCCGCGTCCGGCGCGTACGGCCGCTCCCGCACCCTGTGGCTGCTCGACGAGGCGGCGGCCTCGAAGCTGCCCGCCGGTCTCCGCTAGCGGTCACCCGCACCAGAGCCCCGCACCGTTCCGGTGCGGGGCTCTACGCGTGGGCGAACGTGGCGCGGCGGTAGCTGCTGCCGTCCTGTGCGCGGACGAGGAGGCCGTCGATCACGCAGTACCGCCGGAGCGCGGCGGTGTCGTCGTGGACGGTACGGAAGGCTTCGTTGACCTCGCCCTCGCTGTAGGCGCGGTCGGTCTCGAAGAGGGTGTCCGTGAGGTGGACCAGAAGCTCGTGGCGGACCACGGGGCGCACGGGGATGGCCGTCAGACGGCCGTGCGAGAAGAAGCCGGTCAGCCGGCGCGGCACGGTGGGGTGGGCGTCCACGGGTCCGGGCACCCGGCGGAAGACGGCGGCGTCGGCCCGCAGCGAGCCGTCGGGCTGCCGCTCCACGAGCCCGGCGGCGATGAGCCGCCCCAGGTGCTTGCGGGCGGTGGCGGAGTCCGCCTCACGCGGGGGCAGGTCGTCCAGGACGATGCGCGCGTACAGCCTGAGTCTCTCGGGATCGGCGAGCGCGGCGTGAATCCGGTCCATGCGGGGTCCCTCCCGGCGGATGACAGAGCCGAAGCAGTGTCACCCGCCGGGCGAGGCGCCCGCATCCCATTAACACCTGGCGGGACTCACCCGGTGACGGTCAACGCCCGCGGAGGCCCCGGTACTTGGCGACCAGGGCCGTGGTCGAGCCGTCCAGGCCCGGCACCTCGGCGCCCTCGGTCAGGGCGGGCTCCACACGCTTGGCGAGGACCTTGCCGAGCTCGACGCCCCACTGGTCGAAGGAGTCGATGTTCCACACCGCGCCCTGGACGAAGACCTTGTGTTCGTAGAGCGCGATGAGCTGGCCGAGGACCGAGGGGGTCAGCTCCTTGGCGAGGATCGTCGTGGTCGGGCGGTTGCCCTTGAAGGTCTTGTGCGGGACGAGCTCGTCGGGCACGCCCTCGGCGCGCACCTCATCGGCCGTCTTGCCGAACGCCAGCGCCTGGGTCTGCGCGAAGAAGTTGGCCATCAGCAGGTCGTGCTGGGCGACCAGGCCGGGGGCCAGGTCGGCGACCGGCTCGGCGAAGCCGATGAAGTCCGCCGGGATCAGCTTCGTGCCCTGGTGGATGAGCTGGTAGTAGGCGTGCTGGCCGTTGGTGCCCGGGGTGCCCCAGACGACCGGGCCCGTCTGCCACTCGACCTCTTCGCCGTCCCGTGTGACGTACTTGCCGTTGGACTCCATGTCGAGCTGCTGGAGGTAGGCGGTGAACTTGGAGAGGTAGTGCGAGTACGGCAGGACCGCGTGCGACTGGGCGTCGTGGAAGTTGCCGTACCAGATGCCGAGCAGGCCGAGCAGGAGCGGCCCATTGGACTCCGGGGGCGCCGCGCGGAAGTGCTTGTCGACGAGGTGGAAGCCGTCGAGCATCTCGCGGAAGCGGTCGGGGCCGATGGCGATCATCAGGGAGAGGCCGATCGCCGAGTCGAAGGAGTAGCGCCCGCCGACCCAGTCCCAGAACTCGAACATGTTGTCCGTGTCGATGCCGAAGTCCGCGACCTTCTCCGCGTTGGTCGACAGGGCCACGAAGTGCTTGGCGACGGCCTCCTGACCGGCCTTCAGCTCGGTGAGCAGCCAGTCGCGCGCGGAGGTGGCGTTGGTGATCGTCTCGATGGTGGTGAACGTCTTCGAGGCGATGATGAAGAGCGTCTCCGCGGCGTCCAGGTCCCGCACGGCCTCGTGCAGGTCGGCACCGTCCACGTTCGACACGAAGCGGACGGTGAGGCCGCGGTCGGTGAAGGAGCGCAGCGCCTCGTACGCCATGGCGGGGCCGAGGTCGGAGCCGCCGATGCCGACATTGACGATGTTCTTGATGCGCTTGCCGGTATGACCGGTCCACTCCCCCGAGCGGACCTTCTCCGAGAAGGCGCTCATCCTGTCGAGGACGGCGTGCACCTCGGGCACCACGTTCTCGCCGTCGACCCGGACGACCGCGTCGCTCGGGGCGCGCAGCACGGTGTGCAGGACGGCGCGGTCCTCGGTGGTGTTGATCTTCTCGCCCCGGAACATGGCGTCCCGCAGCCCGAACACGTCGGTCGCGGCGGCGAGCTCGCGCAGCAGCCGCAGCGTCTCGTCGGTGACGAGGTGCTTGGAGTAGTCGATGTGCAGGTCGCCGACCTGGAGCGTGTACGACGTGCCGCGCGCCGGGTCCGCGGCGAACAGCTCACGCAGCTGCACCTCCCCGAGCTCCTCGCGGTGGGCGGCGAGCGCCGTCCACTCGGGCATCTGATTGAGCCTGGCGCGGCTATCTGCGTTCATCTCGGACTTCAGCCTTCTTTCGTACCCGCGTACGTACCTTGCCCCGCTGCACTTTCCAACCTAATCGATCAGCGGGCGGTATGAGATATCTGGAGCCGTCTGTCCGCACCCGTACCGAAACAGGAAACCGGCCGGACACCTCGTGGGTGCCCGGCCGGTCGCCAAGTCTCAGATCTCGCCCCGCAGTTTGGCGAGCGCCTCCGCGAGAATCGCCTCGCCGTCCGCGTCGCTGCGCCGCTCACGCACATACGCCAGATGCGTCTTGTACGGCTCGGTGCGCGGCGGGTCCGGCGGGTTGTCCCGGTCCTGTCCGGCCGGGAAGCCGCAGCGGGGACAGTCCCAGGTGTCGGGGACCTGCGCGTCGCTGGCGAAGCTGGGCTGCGTCTCGTGTCCGTTGGAGCACCAGAAGGAGATGCGCAGTCGCGGCGCGGACTCACCGCGCTCGGCCTCGCCCATCGGCCCCGCCCCGACCCGACTTCCTCGGATCGCGTTGCCACTTGCCACGGTCGTAACTCCCTGCGTGATGGTGCTGCTGCGGGCGCCTCAGTTTACGTAAGGCCCAACGCGCGTCCAGTGTGCGGAGTTACACCCCTCCCCCGGACGCAAGCCCATGATAAGCCGCGCACGCGGGCGTGCACCGGACAAGCGACCAGTGCCTGGCGTCAGTTGTTCGCCTTCATCAGCAGGCCCAGCGCGACAATGCACGCGAACCACAGCAGACCGACCACGACCGTGATGCGGTCGAGGTTGCGCTCGGCGACGGACGAGCCGCCGACGGAGGACTGCATGCCGCCACCGAACATGTCGGAGAGACCGCCGCCCTTGCCCTTGTGCATCAGCACCAGCAGCATCAACAGAGCGCTGAACACGATCAGGGCGATCGAGAACCCCATAACCACGGCTGGACCAACTTCCTCGGATCTGAAAATCGACGACGGGGGCCGAAGGCTCCGGCGGCGGGCCCTGGGACTCGCCGGGACAGCTTCGGCCCCCGTCAGGGTACGTCGTAACGCCGCTAGCGCATACTCACTGCTCGCCGAAGCGGACGATCTTGACGAACTCCTCGGGGTCGAGGGCCGCACCGCCGACCAGGGCGCCGTCGACGTCGCGCTGGGCCATGATGTCGGCGACGTTCTTCGCCTTGACGGAGCCGCCGTACTGGATGCGCACCTTGTCGGCGAGCTCCTGGGAGTACAGCTCGGCGAGCCTGCCGCGGATCGCGCCGCAGACCTCCTGCGCGTCCTCGGGGGTCGCGACCTCGCCGGTGCCGATCGCCCACACGGGCTCGTAGGCGATGACGATGGTCTCGGCCTGCTCGGCGGGGACGTCCTTCAGGCCGCCGTCGAGCTGGTTCAGCGTGTACTGGACCTGCTGTCCGGCCTTGCGGATGTCCAGGCCCTCGCCGACGCAGAGGATCGGGGTCAGGCCGTGCTTGAACGCGGCCTTGACCTTGGCGTTGCAGAGTTCGTCGGTCTCGTTGTGGTACTGGCGGCGCTCGGAGTGGCCCACGGCTACGTAGGAGCACTTCAGCTTGGCCAGCATCGGGCCCGAGATCTCGCCGGTGTAGGCGCCGGAGTCGTGCGCCGAGATGTCCTGGGCACCGTACTTGATCTTGAGCTTGTCGCCGTCGACCAGCGTCTGCACGGAGCGCAGGTCGGTGAAGGGCGGCAGGACGGCGACCTCGCAGGCCTCGTAGTCCTTGTCCGCCAGGGCGAAGGCGAGCTTCTGCACGTGGGCGATGGCCTCGAGGTGGTTGAGGTTCATCTTCCAGTTGCCCGCCATCAGCGGGGTGCGCGTAGTCATCAGGTGTCAGTTCTCCAGTGCCGCGAGACCGGGGAGCGTCTTGCCCTCGAGGTATTCGAGGGAGGCGCCGCCACCGGTGGAAATGTGGCCGAATGCGTTCTCGTCGAAGCCTAGGTTGCGGACAGCCGCGGCGGAGTCGCCGCCCCCGACCACGGTGAAGCCGTCGCAGTTGAGCAGGGCCCGCGCGACGGCGGCCGTGCCTCCGGCGTAGTCGGGGTGCTCGGCGACGCCGACCGGGCCGTTCCAGAAGACGGTCTCGGCGTCGGCGATCTTCTCGGCGAAGAGCTCACGGCTCTTGGGGCCGATGTCCAGGCCCTCCATGTCCGCGGGGATCTGGTCCGCGTCGACGGTCTCGAAGTCCGCCGGGGCCTTCGTCTTCAGATCGGGGAAGTCCGTGGCGACCAGGACGTCGACCGGGAGCACAAGCTCGACGCCGTTCTTCGCGGCGCGCTCCATGTACTCCGTGACGACCGGGATCTGGTCCTCCTGGAGGAGGGAGATGCCGACCTCGTGGCCCTGCGCCTTGAGGAAGGTGTACGCCATGCCGCCGCCGATCAGCAGACGGTCGGCCTTGCCGAGCAGCTCGTCGATGACGGCGAGCTTGTCGGAGACCTTGGCGCCGCCGAGGATGACGGTGTACGGACGCTTGACGTCCTCGGTGAGCTTCTTCAGGACGCCGACCTCGGTGGCGATCAGGTAGCCCGCGTAGTGCGGGAGCCTGGCCGGGAGGTCGTACACGGACGCGTGCTTGCGGTGCACCGCGCCGAAGCCGTCGCCCACGTAGAGGTCGGCGAGGGCGGCGAGCCGGTCGGCGAACTCGCCGCGCTCGGCGTCGTCCTTGCTGGTCTCGCCCGCGTTGAAGCGGAGGTTCTCGATGACGGCGACCTGGCCCGGCTGGAGCCCGTCCACCGCGTCGTGCGCGGCGGGCCCCACGGTGTCCTGCGCGAACGCGACCGGCGCGCCGAGGAGTTCACCGAGCCGCTCGGCGGCGGGCAGCAGCGAGAAGGCCGGGTCCGGGGCGCCCTTGGGGCGGCCCAGGTGCGAGGCCACGACGACCTTGGCGCCCGCGTCCGCGAGGGCCTTGACCGTCGGCAGGACGGCGCGGATGCGGCCGTCGTCGGTGATGGTGCCGTCGGCGAGCGGCACATTGAGGTCGGCGCGGACGAAGACCCGCTTGCCTTCGACCCCTTCGGCGAGAAGTGCGTCGATCGTCTTCACTTACTGGACTCCTTGGGAGGGCTGACGCTGACGTGCAACAGGGCCCGTCCGGCGCATCATCGCGCGGGACGAACCCTGTGCTCACATCGAGGTGCCTGCTCTGGCTGTTAGAGCTGACCGCCGACGAAGACCGTGAGGTCGACCAGACGGTTGGAGTAGCCCCACTCGTTGTCGTACCAGCCGAGGATCTTCACCGACGTACCCTCCTGGACCATGGTCATCAGGGAGTCGAAGGTGCAGGAGGCCGGGTCGCTGACGATGTCCGAGGACACGATCGGGTCCTCGGTGTAGTACAGGATGCCCTTGAGGTCGCCGTCGTCGGCGGCCTTCTTGAACGCGGCGTTGACCTCGTCCTTGGTGACCTCGCGGGAGACCTCGACGACCAGGTCCGTGGCGGAGCCGGTCGGGACCGGGACGCGCATCGAGACACCGTCGAGCTTGCCCTTGAGCTGCGGCAGGACCAGGGCGGTGGCCTTGGCGGCACCCGTCGTGGTGGGAATGATGTTCTCGGCGGCGGCACGCGCGCGACGCAGGTCCTTGTGCGGGAAGTCAAGGATGCGCTGGTCGTTGGTGTACGCGTGGATGGTCGTCATCAGACCCTTGACGACGCCGAAGTTCTCGTCGAGGACCTTCGCCATCGGCGCCACGCAGTTGGTGGTGCAGGAGGCGTTGGAGATGACGTGGTGGTTGGCAGGATCGTACTTGTCCTGGTTGACACCCATCACGATGGTGATGTCCTCGTCCTTGGCCGGAGCCGAGATGAGGACCTTCTTGGCGCCGCCGGCGATGTGCTTCTCGGCGTCCGCCTTCTTCGTGAAGATGCCCGTGGACTCGATCACGATGTCGACGTTGAGCTCGCCCCACGGGATGTCGGCGGGGTTGCGCTCGGACAGCACCTTGATGGTGTGGCCGTCGACGGTGATGGTGTCCTCGGTGTGCGACACCTCGGCCTCGAGGCGGCCCAGGATGGTGTCGTACTTCAGCAGGTGCGCGGTGGTCGCGGTGTCACCCAGGTCGTTGACAGCCACGACTTCGATGTCCGCACCCTGCTTGAGCAGCGCGCGGAAGTAGTTGCGACCGATGCGGCCAAAGCCGTTGATGCCTACGCGGATCGTCACGAAACCGATCTCCTCGTTGGTACGCCGGATTTAGACGCCGGCGAGTTGTATGGGATGTCCCCGACCGCCTCCGACCCTACCTCTCCAAGGCCTCCGAGGTGACATCGAGAGGGGCCTGTGGACGACACAAGGGCCCGTACCCCCGAGTAGGGGTACGGGCCCCGGGACCTTCGTCCCGATTACTGAGCGTCAGGTGCGCAGATGTGCCAGGGCAGCGCCCATAAGAGCGGCTCTTTCGGCGTTTCCGGGTACGTGCTCGAACCCGAAGCCGAGGAGGACGCTGTCACGCGCTGTGACGGCCGCGTGGGGCCGGTAGAGCTCCCCGGTGCGCGCCCAGTCGCCTGTGATATTGGGGCTTCCGGCCGGGGCCGGGGAGGCGGTCCAGGAGCCGAGCGAGGACTCGAAGCCCTCGGTCTCGGTGGCGGTGCCGTTGACGACGAGCCGGGCGTTGTCGGCGAAGAGGCCGCGGCCGCCGCTCGACGGGTCGGTGATGGCGCTCAGGGAGACCTCGACCTTCTTGCCCGCGTAGGCACTCAGGTCGAACGCGACGGGCTTCCAGCCGCCGGAGGAACCGGTGAAGCTGTTCCACTGGCCACTGGTCCCGGCGGCCGTGCAGGCGTCGGTCCCCACGGTCAGGTAGTGGCGCAGGAACGGGTGGAGGTTGACCAGGAACCCGGCCGCGCACTCGGCGGGCACGGCGGCGGAGGAGTTGCCGTTCCTGTCGGGCAGCGTCGTCCAGTCGTCGGCGCCCACGGTGTGCGCTTCGAGGACCCCGTGGTCGTACCCGGTCTCCAGGTTCCAGTTCAGGGCGAACCGCAGCTCCGGCGCGTCGGCGGCCGTTACGCCGGTCAGGTCGAGGGTGCGCGTGAGGCGCTTGTAGTCCTGGTCGGCGTGGGTGGCGGAGGCCATGCCCTGGCCCTCGAAGGGCGCGTACGGGTTGGTGAGCCCGGGGTAGGAGCCCGCGGCGGCGCTCTTGAACTGCGGGAACTCCTTGGCGGGCAGGTTGTCGGAGGTGACGGTGAAGCGGCCCGCCTTGTCGAGCGGGTTGCCCTCGGCGGGGCCGAGCGGGGTCTTGGCCTTCGCGAGGGCACCCGCGCCCTCGAAGCTGCTCACGCCGGGCGCGGAGAGCCGCTCGTACGCCCCCAGGTAGTACTGCGCGAAGTCGTCGGTGAGGGCCTCGCCCAGGTCGACGTTGCCGCCGGCGCGCTCACCGGCCTCGATGAGCTTGCCGCCCTCGTTGAGGTAGGAGCGCAGGGCGAGCTGGGTGGGGGCGCCGGGGACCGGGTCGCCGGTGTAGTGGACGACCGCGGCGAAGTGCGCGAGCACGCCGAGCGGGTGCGGCACGCCCTGCTTGGCGACGTCCCAGACGGCGGCGGTGCGGCCGTTGGCCTTGATGGCGTCGACGTACTTCTGCGTCTGGGTGGCCGGTGCGCCCTCCTCGGCGACGACGAGCGTGTCACCCTTCGGGCGTTCGGCGACGGTGTACGTGAAGTGCTCGCTCTGGGTGCGGCCCTTCTTCCCGCGCCCGGTGAACCACACCTCCACCTTGTCGCCCACGCGCGCGCCCTCGACCTTCGCGCGGTACTGGTCGAAGTGGAGGTTGTCCTCGCCGCCGTAGGTCTCGCCGCCCTTCCAGGCCCTGAGGCCCTCGTCGTGCGTGCGGCCGCCGTTGATCCGGTACTTCAGCTCCTTGTCGCGCACGGACTTGCGGGCGGTCACGGCGACCTCCTGGTCACCGCCGCGCGCGGAGGAGGTGGTGAAGGAGTCGGCGGTGAAGTCCGGGGCCTCGATGCCGGTGACGGAGACGGGCTGGTCCGGGTGGAGCGCCGTCTCGGCGACGGCGAGCGCGAACGGGACGTTCTTGGCGAACTCCTGCTGGATCAGCTTCTCGTCGTCCGGGAAGGTGAAGATGGAGGCGCAGTCCTCGGGCTTCCAGGCATCGTTCGGGTCGACGTTCGACGCGGTCTGGCAGGTGGACATCTCCGGGGTGAACATCGAGATGCCGTTGACGTTGCCCGCGTGGCCGTCGGCCTCGCCGTTGGTGGTGTAGAGCTCGGAGGAGACCTGCGGGTGGTAGCCGGGGACGGCGGGCTTCTCCGGGGTGCCGTTCAGCGCCCGGTAGAGCACGTCGTCCGGGGTCGGCGTGGCGACCTGCCAGCCGACTCCGTAGAGGAGCAGCTCGGCGGCGGAGTGGTAGTTGATCCCGTAGGTGAAGCCGATGCGCTTCTGAAAGCCGTCGAGCGCCTTGGTCTCGGGCTCGGACATCGGGCCCGTGCCGCGGTAGGTCTCCGAGGACGGCTCGGGGGACGAGCCCTCGTTGTCGTAGCCCCACTTGTAGGCGAAGTTGCGGTTGAGGTCGACGCCGTCGCCGGGGGCGATCCTGCCGTCGCCGTCGATGTCGCGCAGGTTCTTGCGCCACTGGCGGTTGCCGCCCGCGGCGTGCGTGAAGTCGTAGCCGTCCGGATTGGCGGAGAGCACGAACCACAGCTCGGTCTCGTTCACGAGCTTGGTGACGCGCTTGTCCTTGCCGTAGTTGTCGATGTAGTGGTGCATCAGGCGGCGGGTCATCTCGGGGGTGATCCACTCGCGCGCGTGCTGGTTGGACATGTACAGCGTGGACGGCTTGGAGCCGTCCTTGGACTTCCTGGCGTTCCTGGAGAGCTTCAGGGCGAGGATGTCCTTGCCCTGGAGCGTCTTGCCGATGGAGACGACCTTGGTGATGCCGGGGTTGGCCTGCCCGGTCCTGACGATCTCCTCCTTGAGGCCGCCCTTTCCGCTGTACGGGCGGAAGACGCCGTCCCCCGCGGCCCTGGTCCGCTTCTCCGCCGCCGCCGAGACCTTGTGCTCGCTGAGCTCGACGCCCTGGCGCTCGACCGCCTTGGCCTGGGCCTCGGTCAGATAGACCTCGACGCGTCCGGTGCCCTTCTCGGGCGCCTGGCCGGCGAGTTCATGGGCGTCCTGGCCCGCCTCGACCAGGATCGGCATCTGCTTCTTGGTGACATCGGCCTGGTAGACCTTGACGGCCGCCGGGTCGTCGGCGTCCGGGGTCCTTGCGGGTCCGCTCGCCTGGGCCTGCGGTGCGGCGGCGAGACCGCCGATGAGCAGTGCGCTCGCGGCGAGGATCGATCTCGCGCTCGCTCTTCGTCTCATGAGCCCCCCTTGCGGTAGTGCGGCACTGGTGTGCGCGAAGCAAGGCTCGTGACAGTGCATGATCATGTCAATACAGCGGGTGAAGGCGTGTGCCACGGGCATACGAAAGCCGCCGGTGCCCCGAGGGGAGACCGGCGGCTTCTGTGACGGGTACGACGCTGCGAGGGGCGCGCGGCGGCGCGGTGTCCGGCCGCCGGGCGGGCTCGGACCGCCGCCGGGCGGGCTCAGACCGCCATGTTGTCGGCGAGCTCCTCGGAGAGGTTGGACTCGGTGCCCGGGATGCCCAGGTCCTGGGCGCGCTTGTCGGCCATGGCCAGCAGGCGGCGGATACGGCCCGCCACGGCGTCCTTGGTCAGCGGCGGCTCGGCGAGCGCGCCCAGCTCCTCCAGGGAGGCCTGCTTGTGCTCCATGCGCAGTCGGCCCGCGGCGGCCAGGTGCTCCGGCACCTCGTCGGCGAGGATCTCCAGGGCGCGCTGCACCCGGGCGCCCGCGGCGACAGCCGCACGGGCCGAACGGCGCAGGTTCGCGTCGTCGAAGTTGGCTAGGCGGTTGGCGGTGGCGCGCACCTCGCGCCGCATCCGCCGCTCCTCCCAGGCGAGCACCGACTCGTGCGCCCCGAGGCGGGTCAGCAGCGCGCCGATCGCGTCGCCGTCACGGACGACGACCCGGTCCACGCCCCGCACCTCACGCGCCTTGCTGGCGATCTGGAGTCTGCGGGCGGCGCCGACCAGCGCGAGGGCGGCCTCCGGACCCGGGCAGGTCACCTCCAGGGAGGAGGAGCGGCCGGGCTCGGTGAGCGAGCCGTGGGCGAGGAAGGCCCCGCGCCAGGCCGCCTCGGCGTCGCAGGTGGCCCCCGAGACCACCTGCGGCGGCAGGCCCCGGATGGGACGGCCGCGGCCGTCCACGAGGCCGGTCTGCCGGGCGAGCTGATCGCCGCCCGCAACCACCCGGACGACGTAACGCGAACCGCGGCGCAGACCGCCGGGGGCCATCACGATCAGTTCCGAGCTGTGCCCGAAGATCTCCAGGATGTCCCGCTTCAGGCGTCGTGCCGCCATCGCGGTGTCCAGCTCCGCCTCGATCACGATGCGGCCGCTCACCAGGTGAAGGCCGCCCGCGAACCGCAGGATCGCCGAGACCTCTGCCTTCCTGCAGCAGGTCCGGGTGACGGGGAGCCGGGAGATCTCGTCCTTCACCGCTGCCGTCATCGCCATGGGCCGATCCTTCCATGCATCCGAAAAATACGGTCGTACGCGGCTGCCAGGAGCTCCGGATCGTGCCTCGGAGTCCCGTCGGGCCGGGCCACCGGCGCCAGCTCGACCGTGGCGCCGAACCGCTTGGCGGCATCGGTGAGTGACTCACGGTCGGGCACGGCGGCCTCGTCGGCCAGCACCACGTCCAGGGCGAGTTTAGGGGCGTGTCGGGCCAAAACCTCCAAATGACGCTGCGGAGAGAAGCCATCGGTTTCTCCCGGTTGCGGCGCGAGGTTGAGCGAGAGGACCCTGCGGGCCTTCGTCTCGGTGAGCGCGTCGAGCAGTTCCGGCACCAGGAGGTGCGGGATCACCGAGGAGAACCAGGAGCCGGGACCGAGCACCACCCAGTCCGCGTCGAGGACGGCGGCGACCGCCTCGGGGACGGCGGGCGGGTCGTGCGGGACCACGTGCACGGACTGGACCTCGCCCGGGGTCAGCGCCACCGTGGCCTGGCCTCGGACGGTGTCCACCTCCTCCGGGCGCGCCGGGTCGTGGCCCTTGACCAGGGCCTGGAGCTCCAGCGGCACGGCCGACATCGGCAGCACGCGGCCCTGCGCGCCGAGCAGGCGGCCCACCAGGTCCAGGGCCTGGACGTGGTCGCCGAGCTGCTCCCACAGGGCGACGATCAGGAGGTTGCCCACCGCGTGCTCGTGCAGGTCGCCCTTGGACTGGAAGCGGTGCTGGATGACACGGGCCCAGGTCTGGCCCCAGTCGTCGTCGCCGCAGAGCGCGGCGAGCGCCTTGCGCAGATCGCCGGGGGGCAGTACGCCCAGCTCGTCGCGGAGGCGGCCGCTGGAGCCGCCGTCGTCGGCGACCGTGACGACGGCGGTGAGGTCTCCGGCCCCGGTGATGCGGCGCAGCGCGGCGAGCGAGGCGGACAGGCCCATGCCCCCGCCGAGCGCGACCACCTTCGGCTGGGTGCCCCGCTTACGGCCCAGACGGGTCAGGCGGACGGTCCGGCGGGTCGGCTTCACTCGCGCCCCATGTCCCGGTGGACGATGACGGTCTCCACGCCCTCGGACGCCAGGCGCGCCGCGAGCTTCTCCGACATGGCGACGGAGCGGTGCTTGCCGCCCGTGCAGCCGACGGCGATCGTCACGTACCGCTTGCCTTCGCGGCGGTAGCCCGCGGCGATGAGCTGGAGCATCTCCGCGTACCTGTCGAGGAACTCCTTGGCGCCCGGCTGGTTGAAGACGTACGCCGCGACCTCTTCGTTGAGCCCGGTGTACTGGCGCAGCTCGGGGACCCAGTGGGGGTTGGGCAGGAAGCGCATGTCCACGACCAGGTCCGCGTCGACCGGGAGGCCGTACTTGAAGCCGAAGGACATGACGGTGGCCCGCAGTTCGGGCTCCTCCTCGCCCGCGAACGAGGCGTCCATCTTGGCGCGCAGCTCGTGCACGTTGAGGCTGGAGGTGTCGATGACCAGGTCGGCGTCGCCGCGCAGCTCGCGCAGCAGGTCGCGCTCGGCCGCGATGCCGTCGACGATGCGGCCGTCGCCCTGGAGGGGGTGCGGGCGGCGGACCGACTCGAAGCGGCGGACCAGGGCGTCGTCGGAGGACTCCAGGAAGACGATGCGCCGCGTGACGTTCTTGGACTCCAGCTCGGCCAGGGAATCGCGCAGATTGTCGAAGAAGCGCCTGCCGCGTACGTCGACGACGACCGCGATGCGGGCCACGTTGCCCTGTGAGCGGGCGCCGAGCTCCACCATCGTGGGGATCAGGGCGGGCGGCAGGTTGTCGACGACGAACCAGCCGAGGTCCTCCAGGCACTTCGCGGCCGTGCTGCGCCCGGCGCCCGACATGCCGGAGATGATCACCAGCTCGGGAATCGCCGCTTCGGGGACTCCTGGCGTCTCGATGGGCGTTCCCGCGCTCACTTGCTCTCCACCTTCGTCGTGCTCGCTCATGTGTCCTGCCCCCGTCGCTCTTCCGGGGCGCCCGTGGTCACGGGCTCCCCACTGTCTTCAACGCACTCCCCGCCGCCGGACGTGCCCTCGGCGGAAGACTCCTGATTCTCGCCCCCCGGCACGGCC
>NZ_JASKYR010000359.1:0-9029 GCF_041028215.1 Streptomyces flavofungini | reverse complement strand
CACCGGGGCCGACCGGTCCGACGTCGCGGAGCGGCGGGTCAAGGCGGTCTTCGCGCGCGTCCTCGAAATGCCGGAGGACCTCCTGGACCCCCGGGCCACCTTCGAGAACTACGGCGTCGACTCCCTGGTGGTGCTCAGCCTCACCAAGGAGCTGGAGAAGGAGTACGGGCCGCTGCCGTCGACCCTGCTCTTCGAGCACATCACCATCGAGCGCCTCGCCCGTCACCTGGCGGCCGCTCAGGGCACCGACGGGGGGACACCAAAGACTCCGTCCGAGCCGCACGCCGAGCCCGAGGCGGAGCACACCGCCGCGCCGGAACCCGGCATCGAGCAGCTCGTCGACAGCCTCTCCGACGCCGAGGTGGACAGCCTGCTGCGCCAGTTGAGCGGTGCTCTCCAGGACCAGGAGGAACAGCGGTGACCACGTCCTTCAGCGCCGTCCTGATCGGCGAGGAGCCCCTCCTCGCCGAGTGCGGCGAGCACCTGCTGACCCGGGGCCACCAGGTGGCCGCCGTGGTCGCCGAGGACCCGGGGCTGTGCCGCTGGGCCGCCGGGCACGGGCTGCCGGTGGTCGAGCCGGGCCGGGGACTCGCCGAGCGGCTGCGCCCGCTGCGGTTCGCGTACCTGTTCAGCGTCACCAACCTGCGGATGCTGTCCGACGACGTCCTCGCCCTGCCCGAGCGGCTCCCCGTCAACTTCCACGACGCGCCGCTTCCCCGGCTCGCCGGTCTGCACGCCACCAGCTGGGCCGTCCTGGAGGGCGCCGCCGAGCACGGCGTCACCTGGCACGTCATGGAGCGCGAGGCCGACACGGGCGACGTGCTCAAGCAGCGGGCGGTGCCGGTCGGCCCCGACGACACCGCGTACACGCTCAATCTCGCCTGCTACGAGGCGGCGGCCACCGCCTTCGGTGAACTCGTCGACGAGCTGGCCGCGGGCACCGAGACCCGCACCCCGCAGGACCTGACCCGGCGCACCTACCACGGGCTGTACGACGGCCCGCCCGACGGCGGCCTGTTCGACTGGCGCAGGCCTGCCGCCGACCTCGGCAGGCTGGTGCGCGCCACGGACCTCGGTCCGCACCGCAACGCGTTCGGCCTCGCGCTGCTCGCCCTGGACGAGCGGCTCTTCGCCGTACGGCAGGCGGAGGTCACGGACCGTCCGTCGACCAGCCCGCCCGGCACCGTGGTCGCCGTCGAGGGTCCGGCCGTGGTCGTCGCCACCACCGACCTCGACGTACGCCTGACGGACCTGTGCGCGCTGGACGGGGACGCACGGGGGCCGCGTCCTGGCGACCGGTTCACGGACCCTGACGACGAGGCGCGGGCGGCCTGGGCGTCCGCCGCCCGCGCCGCGCGGCGGCACGAGCGGTACTGGCTCCGGCTGCTCGCCGACCGGGCACCCCTGGAAGTCCCCTGGCCCGCCGCACCGGAGTCCCCGCGGCCTCTGGCGTCCCCGGACTCGGCCGAGACCCTCGCCCGCGCCGACGTCCCGCCGGACATCACGGCCAAGGCCCCCGAGGCGGCCAGGGCCTGGCTGCTCGCCGCGCTCCTGCTCTTCCTTGGCCGACTGGCGGGGGAGGGCGCGGGCGGCTTCGACGTGGCACTGCGCCTGACCGGTGCCGCCCCCGGGCCCACGGAGACCGACGTGCCCTTCCGTGCCCCGGAAGCCGACGAGGAACGCCCCCTGGCCGCGCTCGCGGAAGCGGTCGCCGGACGGCTCGCCGAGGTGGCGGGGCGCGGCGCCCCGCTGCGGGGAGCGCACCTGCGGATGCCGGGACCCGGCGGACGGGCGGCACTCGCGGGCACCCCGCTGCCGGTCACCGTGGACCTGAGCGAAGGCCACGGCACGGCCCGCCGCCGGGGCGGACCCGAGCTGACGGTGCGGCTCGGCGGGCCCGGCCGGGCACCGCGCAGCGTCGCCTTCATCCCGGGCGATCCGGAGCGGACGGCCGCCGCCCATCAACTGGCCGACCGTTTCGGACGGTTCCTGCGCGCGGCCGCCGCGCGGCCCGACGAGCACGCGGGCCTGCTCCCGCTGCTGTCGGAGGACGAGAGCCGTCAGGTGCTCGACTCCTGGAACGACACGGCCGCCGACTATCCCGCCGACCGGTGCGTGCACCAGCTCTTCGCCGAGTGGAGTGCCCGGCGGCCCCAGGCGCCCGCCGTCCGGTCCGGCGACACCGTCCTGACGTACGGCGAACTCGACCGCGCGGCCGACCGCCTGGCCCACCGCCTCGCCCGCCTCGGCGCGGGCCCCGGCACCCTCGTCGGGGTGTTCCTCAACCGCTCGGCGGACCTGCTCACCGGGCTGCTGGCGGTGCTCAGGACGGGCGCCGCGTACGTGCCGCTCGACCCGGTCTACCCGCCCGAGCGCATCCGGCACATGCTGGACGACTCCGAGGCCCTGCTCGTGCTCACCGAGCCCGCGCTCTCCTCCGCGCTGCCCGAGGACTGCCCGGCACGGGTGGTGGAGACCGGCGATGACCCGGCGGACAGCGAGGAGCCCTTCCCCGACCGGGCCTCCGCCAAGGACCCCGCCTACGTCATCTACACCTCCGGCTCCACCGGGCTGCCCAAGGGTGTGCGGGTCGGCCACCGGGCGCTGACCAACTTCCTCTGCTCCATGGCACGGGAGCCGGGCTTCGGCCCCGACGACTCCCTGCTCGCGGTCACCACCGCCTGCTTCGACATCGCGGGCCTTGAGCTGTACCTGCCGCTCGTCACGGGCGGCGAGCTGCGGGTGGCGTCCGCGGAGACCGCCGCCGACGGGTTCGCGCTGCGGGCGCTCATCGAGGCCTGCCGGCCGACCGTCATGCAGGCGACGCCCGTCACCTGGCGGATGCTGATCGGCGCGGGCTGGCAGGGGCATGCCGGGCTGACCGTGCTGTGCGGCGGCGAGGCGCTCCCCGGTGACCTGGCCGCCGACCTGGTGCGGCGGGCGGACCGGGTCTGGAACATGTACGGGCCGACCGAGACCACCATCTGGTCCTCGCTCGACCGCGTGGTGGCGGGGCGTCCGGTCACCATCGGCCGTCCGCTGGCCAACACGCGGATGTACGTGCTCGACGAGCGGCTGCGGCCCGTGCCGCCCGGCAGCCCGGGGGAGCTGTACATCGGCGGCGACGGGGTGGCCGACGGCTACCACCGCCGTCCGGAGCTGACCGCGGCCCGGTTCCTCGACGACCCCTTCGCGCCAGGGCGCGTGTACCGCACGGGCGACCTGGTGCGGCAGCTGCCCGACGGGCGCCTCGCGTATCTGCGCCGGGTGGACAACCAGGTCAAGCTGCACGGCTACCGCATCGAGCCCGGCGAGGTGGAGACGGTCCTGCGCGACCACCCGGCCGTCGCCCAGGCCGCGGTGGTGGTGCGTGAGGACGATCCGGGAGGCGGCAGGCTCGTCGCGTACGCCGTGGCCGAAGCGGCGGGCGGACTGCCCGACGCCGCCGAGCTGCGCGCGCACGTACGGGCGCGGCTGCCCGCGTACATGGTCCCCTCGGCCGTCGTCCCGCTGCCCGCGCTGCCGCTGACGCCCAACGGCAAACTGGACCGCAAGGCACTGCCCGCGCCCCACGCCGTGGCGGCCGGGTCCGGCGGCCCGGCGGACGCGGCTCCCGAGGGCGACCTCGAACGGCGGATCTCCGCGATCTGGCGGAGCGCGCTCGGCGTGCCGGGGGTCGGCACCGACGTCAACTTCTTCGACGCGGGGGGCGACTCGCTGCGGCTGACCCATGTGGTGGCCCGGCTCAGGGCGGAACTGCGCCCCTCACTGAGCCGCCTCGACATGTTCCGCCACCCGACGATCCGGACGATGGCCCGCCACCTCGCCGAGGACGCCGCCGCGCCTCGTCGGCAGGTGCGCGGGCGGCAGCAGGGCGGCCGGGAGAGGTCCCTGCTCGGAGCGCGCCGTCGGAGGTCCGGCGCCGAACGCTGAGCCCGCCGGAGGCCGGACGTCCGGCACATCTTTCTAGGAGGCATCGTGGAACCCACCATCGTTCGCTGCAAGATCTGCTCGCTCAAGGAGGGGCACCCGGGAGTCGTCCTGGACGAGCAGCGGGTGTGCAATCTCTGCAATCTCGATTTCGCGGGCGACCTGCTCGTCAACTACAAGTACACCAACGAGGTGTTCGCCGAATTCCAGGCGGCACCGCCCAATCCGCACGGCGACTTCGACTGCCTCTTCATGTACAGCGGCGGCAAGGACAGCACGTACATGCTGGACAAGTTCGTCAACGAGTACGGCAAGCGGACCCTCGCCTACACCTTCGACGTGCCCTTCGAGAGCACCCACGCCGCGCAGAACATCAGACTGGCGCAGGAGAAGCTGCCCGCGACGTTCGTGGTGGACGCGGACGACGACAACATCAAGAAGATGATGCGGGACGTCTTCAACCGGCCGCGCCCGAAGAAGCCCGGTCAGTACCTGGACGAGAAACTGCCCTGCGTCTCCTGCCGTACGTTCTTCGTGATCAGGGCCATTCTGCACGCCTACCGCGAGCACATCCCGTACATCGCCCTGTGCGCCGACCCGCAGCAGATCCTCACGATGGAGTCGAACGTCCGCGAAGTGGTGCGCGGCTTCTACAAGTCCTTCGGGCCCGAACTCGCGAGTGAACTCTTCGACGGTGAGATCGAGGAGATCCTCTTCGCCGAGGACGACGAACTCCCCAAGATCGTGTTTCCGTTCATCGCCATGCGGCACGACTACGACCCCGACCGCATGGTGGCGGAGCTCAAGGAGAAGGGGCTGTACGCCTCTTCGCCGATGGAGACGCACTGCACGCTGTTCCCGCTCCTGAACTACTACTCGTTCAAGAACTGGGACTGCATGTTCTACAAGCTCAACGCGTCCAGCTACACGCGTGCGGTGAGCCGCAACAAGGACTACGACCGCTCCACCTTCAGCATCAAGTTCCCGCGCTCACTCGACCTGCCCGAGGTCGAGGAGAACCTCAAGCGGGTGGTCCTGGAGATCGCCGCGGGCGAGGGCGACCGCGAGCAGCACCGCACGGCGCTCATCGAGCTGTTCAAGCAGATGGACACCACCGACGACGGCGCCAGGTTCATCGCGGAGACGTTCCTGGACATGCGCGCGGTCGCGGCGGACCTCGGTATCAAGGTGGGTTGAGGAGACAACATGAACGACCAGCGGACAGAGCGGCAGGACATCGAGGTCCGGGACTCCGACATCGCCGTCATCGGGCTCGCCTGCCGGTTCCCCGGCGCCGACGGCCCCGACGCGTTCTGGAAGGTGCTGAGCGAGGGCAGGGAGACGCTCACCTACTTCTCGGACGAGGAGCTGCGCGCGGCCGGTGTCGAGGAGCGGCAGCTGAGTGACGACCGCTATGTGAAGGCGGGGCAGGTCCTCGCCGACGCCGACACCTTCGACGCGGGGTTCTTCGGCATCACCCGCGACGAGGCGGAGCTGATCGACCCCCAGCAGCGCCAGTTCCTCCAGTGCGCGCACGAGGCCCTGGAACGGGCGGGCTACGACCCGCTCCAGGGCGAGCAGCGGATCGGCGTCTACGCGGGGGTGGGCCTGAACACCTACCTGTTGCACAACCTCGGCGAGCGCTACCGCACCGCGTCGTCCGTCGACCGCTACCGCATGATGATCACCAACGACAAGGACTTCGTCGCCACCCGCACCTCCTACAAGCTGAACCTTCAGGGCCCGAGCGTCAGCACCAACACCGCCTGCTCGACCTCCCTGGTCGCCGTGCACCTGGCCTGCCTCAGCCTGCTCTCCGGGGACTGCACCATGGCCCTCGCGGGCGCCGCCCACATCCAGGCCGACCAGGGCGAGGGCTACCTCCACCACGAGGGCATGATCTTCTCCCCGGACGGGCACTGCCGGGCCTTCGACGCCAAGGCGCAGGGCACCGTCATCGGCAACGGCGTCGGCGCCGTCCTCCTGAAGCGGCTGAGCGACGCCCTCGCCGACGGCGACACCGTGCACGCCGTCATCAAGGGCACCGCGGTCAACAACGACGGCTCGGACAAGACCGGTTACACCGCGCCGAGCGTCCAGGGCCAGGCCGCCGTCGTCGCCGAGGCCCAGCAGATCGCCGACATCGGCCCGGAGACCGTCTCGTACGTGGAGGCGCACGGCACGGCGACCCCGCTCGGCGACCCCATCGAGGTCGCCGCGCTCAACCAGGCCTTCGGCCGCGACGGCGACGCGCTCGCCCCCCGGTCCTGCGCCCTCGGCTCGGTGAAGACCAACGTCGGCCACCTCGACACGGCCGCGGGCATGGCGGGCCTGATCAAGACGATCCTGATGCTGCGCCACCGCACCCTGGTCCCCAGCCTGTACTTCGACGCGCCCAACCCCGAGATCGACTTCGCGGCGGGCCCCTTCTACGTCGCCACCGAGACCACGGAGTGGCCGGAGGGGCCGACCCCGCGCCGGGCCGGGGTGAGCTCCTTCGGCATCGGCGGCACCAACGCCCACGTCATCGTGGAGGAGCCGCCCGCCGCCGCCACCGCCTCCGGCGCCGAGGACGCCGGGCCGCGCCTCCTGGTGCTCTCCGCCAACACCCCCGCCGCCCTCGCCACCGTCACCTCCGACCTCGCCCGGCACCTGCGCAAGGACCGTGACCTCGGCCTGCCCGCCGTGGCCCAGACCCTCGCCCTGGGCCGCCGCGCACACCCCTACCGCCGCGCGCTTGTCGCGACCGGCGTACGCGACGCCGCCCTCGCCCTGGCCCTGGGCGACGACAGCCGGGTCCTGACCGGCGACCCCACCGCGGAGTCACCCGTCCTCGCCCTGGCACCCGGCACCGGCGCCCCCGGACACACCACGGCCCTGTACGAGGAGTCGGCCGCCTTCCGCGCGCACTACGACCGGTGCGCCGCCGAGCTGGGCACACCCGCGTCCGGCCTGCTCGGCGCGCCGGGCCCGGCGGCGGGCTTCGCCGCGCAGTACGCCACCGCGCGGACCCTGGCCGACTGGGGGGTCACCGCCCCCGTCGTCGCCGCCGACCGCACCGAGCTGCCCGACGCCGCGCTGCGCCTGCTCGAAGACATCGGCGCGCAGCACACGGCGGGCGCCGACCGGCCGGTCCTCGCCCTGCTGCCGCAGGAGTCGGCCCCCGTCGGCGCGGCGTTCCTGCTCGGCCTGCTGGGGCGGCTGTGGACGGCGGGCGAGGAGGTGGACTGGGCCGCCTTCCACCGGGGCGAGCGGATACGCCGGGTGCCGCTGCCCACCTACCCCTTCGAGCGCGTACGGCACTGGATCGAGCCGCACGGCAGCGCGGCACCGGCCGCCAAGCCCGCCGCGCGGACGCTGCGGCACCGGTTCGAAGGGCTGCCGGACGCCGAGAAGAGCGCCCTGCTCACCGGGTTCATCCGGCAGGAGATCGCCGCCGTGCTCGGCGCGCCCGACCCGCGCACCGTGGATCTCGACACCAACCTGTTCGACATGGGCCTCGACTCGCTCATCCTGATCGAGGTCATCGCCAAGCTCAGCGACGAACTGGCCCACCCCGTGCGCTCCTCGGCGTTCGTGGAGTACCCGACGGTGCGCTCGTTCGTCACCGATCTCAGCGAGGAACTGGGCATCGCCCCGGAGGCGGCGCCGTCGCCCGCCGCCTCCGGGGGCCGGGTCTCGCGCCGGGCGCAGCGGGCCGCCGCGCGGCGCCCCGGCAGCGCGTGACCGGGTCACCTCGCGCGTGACCGGTGCCGGGCGGCCGGGCCGACGGCTCAGCCGCCCGGGCCGGGGGTTCAGCCGCCCGGGTGGTCGGCGACGCGCACCATGAGGCCGTAGTCCAGTTCGGCCCCGTCGACGAGCAGCGCCTCCACGGCCCGGCTGACGGGGTCGATGTCGGCCTCCATGCCGTCGCCGGTGTAGCGGGGATAGCCGGAGGCGCCGGTCTCCCCGGTGGCGCGCACCAGCGCCGAGCGCAGGGTGCCGCGGGTGTCGGCGGTCTCCGTGCCGTCCTCGTTGAACTCGGGCACGATGAGCAGCTCGAACGTCTGCGGCTCGGGGAGTGCGGAGTCGGTCCTTCGCGGTTCAGTTGCCATGCGGGCGACGCTAGAGGAGGAGTGGCGCCCGCGGCATGTATTCACCGCCGGGCGGCGGGGTGTGTCGCCGCCCACGGGCGGTCACCAGCGCAGGGCGGTGAAGTCCACCGGGCGGGGCCGCAGCGTCGCGGTGCGGTCCCTCAACGCCCGCATGCGCTCGGCCATTTCGTCGGCAGGCAGATGCCTGCGGTCGCCGTGCCCCGGCAGCAGCCACTCGAAGCGGAGCCGTTCGGCCGTGCGGGCCAAGGAGGCGGCGAGTTCCTCGATGGAGTACCAGGTCACGCTCTCGGCCACCACGATGTCGCCCACCGAGCGCGACCAGTAGAAGCTGTCCCCGCTGAAGCAGTACCGCTCATCGGCGACGTAGAGCACGCTGCCCCTGGTGTGCCCGGAGAGCGGGTGGGCGACGACTCCGTCGGCGACTTCCACGGCGTCCGTGCCGCGCAGCACCTGGTCGGCGTCCGGCGACGCGTCCAGGTCGCCCTCGTGGATCCACAGCCGGGCCCCGAAGCGGTCGGCGTACCTGCGGCCGTGCGCCGCGTGGTCCCGGTGGGTGAGGAGCACGTCGGTGACGGGCCCGATCGCCTCGTACTTGGCGGCCAGCGCCTCGCTCCAGCGCGGGGTGTCGACCATGAGCAGATTCCCCGCGGGGCGGCGCAGCAGGTAGGAGTTGGCTCCGGCGTTGTGCGTGGAGTTGTGCCCGCAGAACAGGACGGTGTCGTCGACGGGCAGCGGGTAGGGGTCGTGCGCGCTGTCCAGGCGCCCGGACGCGGGGCGGATGGAGCGGGTGTGGCAGGCGAACGCGGCGGCGTACATCCGGCGTTCCTCGGCGGCGTCGCGGGGCTGGCGCACGACCTCCGAGCGGTGGCCGACCTCGTGGATGAGGTCGGGTGCGAGCTGCCGGGCGACGTCGCAGTTGTTGCAGCGGTCGTCCACGGACCAGCCGGTGGCTAAGTCGCTCACTTCGGTCTCACTTCCTGGGGGGCTTCGGATCTCCCTCAGGGG
>NZ_JASKYR010000358.1:0-9137 GCF_041028215.1 Streptomyces flavofungini | reverse complement strand
GCCCAGGAGCGGAGGCAGAGCCGGGCGGCGGGGGAGAGGTGTTCGCGGTGCCGCTCCAGTGCCCGGCGGCCACGCGGGTCGCCCGTGTAGGCGGTGGCGAGCAGGAGCTTGAAGACCATCTGCCCCCGGAGGTCGCCGAAGGCGGCGGTGTCCGAGGGCGCGCCACCGGAAACCGTGCCGCCGAGCGCCGCATCACCCCTGGCCGTGTCACCGGCAGCGGTCAGTGCGTCCAGCGCCCCCGGCAGCAGCGTGAACGTCGATTCGAAGTCGACGTGATGGCTCTGGTCGACGTAGACGACCGCGTAGGCGAACAGCGGGGCGACGTCCCGTGGGACCGGGCCCCGGCGCAGCTCCGCCACCAGCTCCGCCGCGTACGCCAGGCGCCCGCCCCGAGCGGACATCACGGCCGCCCAGGTCAGCCGCCGGGCACGGTCGTCGGGGTCGGTGCTCAGGGCCGCCGCGCGGTCCAGGAGCAGGGCGCCCTCCGCGTCACCGCCGCGCAGGGCCAGGCGCGTTCCGGCCTCCTGGAGGCGCGCCGCCAGGCGTGGATCGGGGCCGTCGGCGGCGGCTGCCTCGTGCGCGAGGCGGCGGGGATCGTCCGGACGCAGCCGCCCGGCGAGCAGCCGGTGCGCGGCCCCGCGCTCCGCCGCCGACGCGGCGGCGATGACGGTGCTGCGCACCAGCGGGTGCCGGAATTCGAGGCGCCCGGCGGCGTCGAGGCGCGCCAGTCCGCTCGCCTCGATGAGGCCGAGACTCCGCTCGGCTCCGTCCTGGGCCGCCCCTCTGCCGTCTCCGTCCGCTGCCACGCGTCCGTCGGTGCCGCCGAGGGCGGCCAGCAGCAGGATCTGTGCGGCGCTCGCGGGCAGTGACCGCAACCGGTGGGCGAAGAGCCTCTCAAGGCGTTCGCCCAGCGGCAGCCGGTCGGGCAGCGGTGGCATGCCGGGGTGGTGTGCGGCCGTCAGCCGGCCGGGCAGCTCGGCGAGGGCGAGCGGATTGCCCGCCGCCTCCCGCACCACGCGGCGCGCGGCCGAGGCCGTGAGCTTCGGGTGCCAGTGCCGCAGCAGGGCCGTGGAGTCCTCGCCCGACAGGGCTTCGACCTCCACCGGGTCGGCGGGCCAGCCCTCCAGTGCGGAGCGCTCGGGGCGGCTCGCGCACACCATGACCACGGGCAGCGGGGTGAGGCGCTGGTGCAGGAAGAGGAAGACGGCGGCACTTGAGGGGTCCACCCAGTGCAGGTCGTCGACGAGGAGAAGCAGGGGGCGGTGCCGCGCCTCCGCCGCGACCAGGGCGAGGGCGGCGGCGCCCACCATGAACCGCTCGGCGGGCAGGCCGTCGCGCAGACCGGCGGCACGTTCGAGCGCGGCCAGCTGGTGCGGGGGCAGCGCACGCGCCCTGTCCCGCAGGGGCCGAAGGAGCCGGTGCAGTGCGCCGAAGGCGGTGCCGGTCCCGGCCTCGTCCCCGGCGACGCGCAGCACGCCGAAGCCGTCCCGTCCGGCACGGGCGGCCGTCCAGTCCAGCAGGGCGGTCTTCCCGATGCCGATGTCCCCACGCAGGACGATCGCGCCACCGACCGCGCCGCTGACCGCGTGACCTGCGGTCGCAGGGGAAGGCGCGTCGGCCAGTGTCCCCGCACGTGCGTCACGCAGGGCCTGTTCGAGCAGCGCCGTTTCCCGTCGCCGCCCGACTAGCGTTCCGGCGGCTTGCCCGGCTTGCCCGGCTTGCGGGCCTCGCCCGGTCGACGTTCCGGCAGTCTCTCCGCTCCGCATGGCCTGCCCCTCCGCGCTCCCAGCGGTCATCCTCACCACCACCGTGGCAGCGCCGCGCTGCCCCACCGTGCAGGGCGCCTGCCCCTGCGCGCAGGAGGCGCCGTACCCCCTGGCCCGCAAGGGCCGGGCCGCCGAGGCTTGCCGCATGAGTCCGACGATGTCCCCGCCGCCCCGCACCTCCTCGTTCCGCGACGTCCACGAGGTCCACGAGGTCAACGAGGCCCATGAGGTCCACGAGGTCGGGTTCCTGCGGGTGCGCACGGAGCGGGGAGCGGCGCGTTCCGTACGGTACGAGCCCACGCCGGGCACGAACACCGAACCGTCCGTGCTCCTCGGCCTGCACACCCTCGGCCGCGCCACGCTCGTCCGGCGGGGGAGCGCCGACCTCTGCCTGCCGGGTGACCTCTTCGCCGCTGACGGGGCGGAGCCCCTGGCGCTGGACGAGGCGGAGGAGTTCGAGCTGCACCTCGTGCTGGTCCCGCGCCGCGTGCTCACCCTCACCGACGAGCGGGTCAGCGCCCTGAGCGGCCTGCGCCCCGCCGCTGACGGGACCGTCGCGCCGCTGCTCGCCCCGCTGGTACGCCGGGCCGCCGGGGCGGGGCCCGGGACCTCGCCGCGCTCCGCGCTCCGGCTGGCCGGTGGCATCGCCGACCTCGTCGAGCTCCTCGCCACCGCCGCCGAAGGGGCGGAAGCCGAGCCGCAGGGAGGCGGCGGCAGCGGCGGGCAGGACCGTGAAGTCCTCTTCCGCAGGCTGCGTGCCTACGTCGACGCCAACCTCTGGGACCGCGATCTGACGCCGTCGGCCGTCGCCGAGGCCCAGCACATCTCCCTGCGCTATCTGCACAAGCTCTTCGAGGGCCGGGGCAGCACGGTCGGCCGGTGGATACAGCACCGCCGCCTGGAGGAGGCCCGGCGGGAGCTGGCCCGCCCCGGGCGCGAGGACATCACCGTCTCGGCGGTCGCCAGGCGCTGGGGCTTCGCCAGTGCCACCCACTTCAGCCGCAGTTTCCGCGCGGCGTACGGCATGTCACCCAGCGACTGGCGGGACGGGCGTACGAGGCGTGGGTGAGCCGCCCGCGTCGAGCGGTGCCGGGGCGGGAAGTTCACCGGTCCGTGCCGCCATGCGCCGCCACTGCTGCGGCGGGCAGCCGTACACCGCCTTGAACGCGCGGCTGAAGTGCGCCGCGCTGCCGAAGCCCCAGCGCGCCGCGACCACGGCCACGGAGGGGCTCACCCGTGCGCGCCTGGTGAGTTCCTGGGCGCAGCGTTCGACCCGGCGGAGCTGGATCAGCCTGCCCACGGTGATGCCCTCGGACTCGAAGAGACGGTGCAGATAGCGGGTGGAGATGAGGTGGGCCGCGGCGACGCGTTCGGCGGAGAGGCCGGGGTCGCTCAGGTGCTGGTCGATGTACCGGCGGATCGCGCCGGTGAGCTGGTGCCGGCCGGAGGGCGGCGGACCGTCCTCGTCCTCGGCGGCGTCCTCGACCAGAGCGGCCACCAGGTCCGTCACGAAGCCGCCGAGCCGCTCGCCCACCTCGGCAGGGAGCAGGCCCGCCGACGCCTCCAGGTGCGGGAGCAGTTCGGCGGCCGGGCAGGCGGGGCGGGCCAGCACCCGGGCCGTGGCCGGGCGCAGGGCGGTCGCGGGTACGTGCAGCGCGTGCAGGGGAACGCGCAGGGCGAGCAGGCGGCCGCCGTCCGGGCGGTCGAGCGAGAAGGCGGTACGCAGGTCGAGCAGGGCCGCCTCGCCGCCCGCCACGCTCGTGGCGCGGCCGTGCTGGGCCAGGCGCAGGGTTCCCTCGCGCGGGAGCAGCAGCGCCACCGCGTCCTCGCCGGGCCGCGCCGTGGCGGTGCCGGGGCGCCGGGTGAGCCGCAGGGGGCCCGTGTCGCAGGCGAGCAGGCGTACGTAGCCGAGGTGGTGGAGTGTGACCCTGCCCCGTGCACGTCCGTCAGAGGGTTCCGCGACCGGTGCCAGCCAGCGGGAGAAGGCGGCCGCCACATCGGCGGACGATTCCGGCGCGGGCTCCGGGACGGATTCCGCTTCCGGTTGCGGGGACTCGGCTGTCGCCGATCTAGCGCTCATGTACGGGAGTCTGCGCCGGGCGGCGCGTGCCCCGTTAAGTCATTTGACTGTGGTCCGAGGTCATTTGTCTGCGCTCCGTGCGCGGGCGAAGTGTGCACGCAGCGGCATGTGCCGCCGCCGCACCCGTGTCCCCGCAGGGCCGCGTGACCCCTAGGGTGGGTACTCCGTGCCCGGTGGAGCCGCGGACGGCACCGTGATCCGCCTCTCGTGCAGGAGTCCCCCGTGGAAGCAGATGTTCCGGCCGCCCGGGAGAGACCTGTCCTCGAACGGCGCACGCGGTCCTTCGCCGAGAGGTACGCCTGCCCCGCGGCGGTGGAGCCGGACGACGCCGTCTCCCGTACGCGCATGGCGGCACTCTGGGACGGCGACGGCTCCGACGGTCCTGACGTCGAGGAGGAGTGGCTGGCGCTGCCGGGCCCCGGGGGCAGCCGCATACGGGTGCGCATCCTGCGCCCCGCCGACATGGCGGGGGCCCCCGGCGCGGAGCAGCAGCCGCTGCCCGTCGTGCTCTACCTCCACGCCATCGGCTGGATGCTCACCGACGCCTACGCCCACCGGCAGTTCCTGACCGACCTCGTGCTCGGCGCGGACGCCGCCGTCGTCGTGCCCGAGTACGACGCCCCGCGCGATGCCCGCCACCCCCATGCCGTGGAACGCGCCCACACCGTCGCCCGCTGGCTGGCCGGGCACGGTGCCGAGTGGGGCCTGGACGGGAGCCGGATGGCGGTCGTGGGAGCCAGCGCCGGGGCCCAGCAGGCCGCCGCGCTCACGCTCGTGGCGCGCGAGCGGGGCGGCCCGGCCCTGCGCCACCAGGTGCTCGTATGCCCGGTGACCGATGCCGCGATGGACACGCCGTCGTACCGGCACTTCGCGGAGGGGTACTTCCTGGGCCGTGCCGCCATGCGCGGCTACTGGCAGCAGTACGCGCCCGACCGCGCCAGCCGTGCGCACGGCCTCGTCTCACCGCTGCGCGCACCGCTGGGCGGTCTGCGCGGCCTGCCGCCCGCGCTGGTGCTCACGGCCGAGGCCGATGTGCTCCGCGACGAGGGAGAGGCGTACGCGGCACGGCTGCGCGAGGCGGACGTGCCGGTCGTGTCCCTCCGCTACCAGGGCACGATCCACGGCTTCCTGCTGTTCGACCTGCTCCGTGCCACGGAGGCGTCGAGGGCGGCGCGCATCCAGGTGACGGACACCCTGCACGCCGCCCTGCACGGGGCCTAGCCCCGCCCGGCGGTTAGCCGCAGGGGATCACGTAGCGGACGGGGTTCCAGTCGCCGTGGGCGTCCGAGCTGTAGGCCCGCGGTGTCTTGTAGACCAGGGTGCCGCGCCTCAGGTGGAGACGTAGTACTTCGTGTTGCACTGGGACATCTTGATGATGGAGCCGCTGAAGTTGTCCCGCTGGTAGGCACAGAAGTTGCCGGACACTCCGGGAGTACCCAGGCACGGGTCGGCGGCGGCGCGCGTTCCGTCGCCCGAGGTGAAGTCGCGCGGGTGGGCCTCGCCGGGCAGGGCGACGAGGACCTCGCCCTTGCCGTTGAGGTCGACCTTGTTGAGCGCGACCTGGGTGCCGCCCATCTTCTTCAGGTAGCGGTCCACGTCCGCCTGGAGCGCCGTGGTCTGCGCACTGGTCAGGTGCGCGGACTCGGCCGGCTGGGCGAAGCGCGCGGCGGACGGGGTGCCCGTTCCGGCCGACCCCGGTCCCGCTGACGCCGCCGAACCCGCCTCGGCCGTGCCCACGCCCGTGGCGAGCATGAGCAATCCGCCTGCCGCCGCGATGGCCACGCGACCCTTCGTGACTGCCATTTCTCTCCCCCTGCCTCCCGTTTCAGCCGCCCTGGCGGAGCCGCCGCCATTCACCGGGCGACATGCCGTACGCCGCCTGGAACCGTCGGCTGAAGTGGCTCGGGCTGCTGAACCCGCACCGGGCGGCGAGGGCGGCGACCGTGAGGCGGTCGTAGCGCGGCGCGGCCAGCATCCGCCGGGCCTTGGCGAGGCGTTCGGTGATGAGCCACTGTTCGAGGCTGATGCCCGCTCCGCTGAGGAGGAGGTACAGGCCACGGACGGAGATCGCGTGCTCCCGCGCCATCCGCTCCGGGGTGAGGTCGCGGTCCGCGAGGTGGCGGCGGGCGTAGGCGAGGACCCTGGTCAGCAGGGTCTCGTCCATCGTCGCGCGGACGACGGGGGCGTCCTCGGCGTGCGCGGCCGACTGGAGCAGGGCGCGCACGAGTTCGGTCGTGGCCGTGGCGAGGGCCTCGGCGCCGGGGTCGGCCGCGAGGCGCCCGGGGTCGCGCCACACGCCGCGCAGATGGTTCAGGACCAGGTCGTACATCGGGCTCGCGCGCAGCCGCAGCGAGGCCCTGACCACCGTCTCCACCGGCACGTCGAGACGGTCCACGTCGAACATCATGGACTGGGACGAACCGTCGCCGGACCAGCCGTACGTACGGGGCGACAGCTCGTGGAACACGCAGATGTCGTCCTGGCCGAGGAAGTGTCTTCGCCCCTCGGTCTCGGCGCGGTGGGTGCCCAGCGGCTGGAGCGAGACGGAGACGACGGGGCTGCTGCGGTGGTGGCGCACATGGCGTTCGTCCCTGCGCACCTCGAAGCCCGAGTTGCGGGTCGAGAACAGGTCGAGGCCGCCCACCCGCCACAGTTCCATCCGGGCGTGCATCGCCCGCGGGCCGGCTTCGGGCTCCTCGTGGTGCACGTCGTTGGGCACCAGCGAGTCGGTCAGGGCATGACGGAACGCCTCGGCCCGCTCGCGCGGTGCCACGGTGGCGAGATCGAGCAGCAGCACAGCACTCCCAAGTAACTACCCCCGACAACCACCTAGGCAGGCCGTGCGCGGAACCCGTGTGCAGAACCCCCTAGGAGGGACATCTTGCCTGATCACGGGTGGTGCCTCGGAGCCGGGTCCCGGCTCAGACCGCGGTCGCCCGCGCGTCCTTCCTCTCCTCCGGCTGCTCGACCGGCACTCCGAGGGGGCGCGCGAGGCCGACGATGCCCTCGTCGAGGCGTTGCAGGTGGCGCAGCACACGGAAGGCCACCGAACCGGTGCGCAGCACCTGATGGCGGCCGCTGTCCAGCATCGAGGCGATGCTGGCGCCCGACTCGATGGTGCCGGTGGTCTCCTCGTCGCGTACGTGCGCGGCGATGAGGTCGATGTTGTGGGTGATGCGGCGTCCCGCGAGGGCGAGCCGGGCGTCGGCCGCGACGCTCTTGCTCGACGGCACGAGCTCCGCCGTCGCCGCCAGCGAACGCGCGTGATAGGCGCTGGTCTCCAGAAGTGCCATGACGTAACGGGCGTTCTGCCGCCTGGCCCGCAGCGGGGCGATCGGATGGGTCAGGGGCTTGGTGGAGCTGCGCAGTCCGTCCAGGGCGGTGTCCAGGTCGCGGGCCAGGTCCACGAGGTCGACCGGGGGCCCGCCGCTGAGCTGGGCCACCGCGGCCGACACCACGTCACGCAGCCGGGCGAGTACGGTGACCAGCTCCTCGTCGGTGCGGTGCGACGTGCGCACCGGGAGGATGAGGACGGCCGCGATGACGCCGCAGGCGGCGCCGAGCGCGGTCTCCTCCACGCGCAGCACGAGGACGTCGAGGCTGTAGGTGTTGAGCAGGGTGTACAGCAGGCCCAGCATCGCGGTGACGAAGAAGGACATCAGCGCGTACGACAGCGGCGCGGTGAAGAACATGCCGAACACGCAGAGCAGGACGAGGGCGAACGCCAGCCACGTGTGGTTGCCCACGGCACCCGCCAGCGCCACCCCCGCCACCACGCCGAGGACCGTGCCGAGCAGGCGGCGGTAGCCCTTGACCAGGATCTCGCCGGTCGAGGCGGTGTTGAGGAAGACGACCCAGCAGGTCAGGACGGCCCAGTACCAGCGCTGCGTGGAGAGGAACTCACCGCCCACGATCGCGAGCGCGGAGCCCACCGCGACCTGTACGGCCGCCCTGGTGGTGGGTCGCCGCAGGCCGGTGGGTTCCTCCTCCTCGGCCTGCGCGGCCTCACCGGCTATGGAGATCTCCTCGGCCTCGAACTCCTCGCGGGAGCGGACCGCCTCGGGGCTGTCGTACTCCTCGTCGTGCGGGCCGTCCACCGCGAGCCGCAGGCCGAGGATGGCGCGGGCCGCCTCACCGATCGCGCGGAAGCAGTCCTGGACGGGCGGCGAGCCCTTGGGCAGGCCCTGCTCCTCGCGGTAGCCGAGCAGGCGGTTGCGTACGTAGGGCAGCGCCGTGCCCCGGTCGTCGGGCACCAGACGGACCACGAGCAGGTGCAGTGCCCGCAGGTCCCTGCGCAGGGCCGAGCCCGCGTCGTCGGCGAGCCGGGCGCGCGGCGGCAGCGGCGCGGCGGCCTGCGGCAGGTGCAGCGTGAGGGTGTCCACGCGCTCGGCGCTGCGGGCGTTGAGGAGCAGGACGCCCAGGCGCTCGGCGGCGATCTCGGCGTCGGCGACCCTGCGCTGGAGCAGCGCGGCGACGGAGGCGTCGCTGGTGCCCTCCTCCAGACGGCCCTGGATCATCAGCGCGGCCTCGTGCAGCCGTGCGGTGCTGCGTCGCAGGTCGCCGAGGACCTTGTCCACGTCACCGGTGTCGGCTTCGAGGAGTTCGATCTGATGGGCGACCAGTTGGGCGAGGCGGGCCCGGAACGCCTCGCGCAGCCGCCGCAGCGTGCGCTCCGGTGTCTCGGGCACCACCGCGAACCGTACGAAGGCGCTGCACGCGAACGCCACGGTCAGCGTCAGGAAGAGAGCGGGGACCGCGGAGACGGACGCGCTGACGAAGAGCGAGACGAAGTAGACCTGGAAGCCGATCAGGCCGAGCGCGGTGCCCCGGTCGCCGAAGCGGCGGCAGTAGACCGCTCCGAAGATCAGCACGATGAAGAAGAGGTCGCCCGCGACGACCCGGGAGTTGAGCAGCGCCCCCAGGGCGATGGCCGCGAGCGCCACGGGCAGGCCGAGCGCCAGCGTGACCGCCTGGCCGCGCACCTCCTTCTCCTGGATGGCGAAGGTGGCGACCATCGCCGTCATCGCGCCCGCGACCAGGTGGGTCACCGAGGTGCCGAGCAGGGCGAGCACCGCGAGCGCGAGCAGGATCGCCCCCACCGTGCGCAGTCCCGCCATGAGGCGCAGAAGCCCCGGGTCCGACGCCGAGAACCGGTCCCAGACGCCCTTCGCTGTCCGTCGTGCCGCTGTCATCGCGATGCCGTACTCCCCGCTTCCGGTTGCTCGGTGCCCTTCGGTGCTGCCCAGCATCGCATGACCGCGCGGGAGGAGATCAAGGCTGGTGGGAGGGGG
>NZ_JASKYR010000357.1:0-8028 GCF_041028215.1 Streptomyces flavofungini | reverse complement strand
CCCCGATCGCGGACCTCCGCACGGCCGAGGACCTCGATGTCTGCGGTGGCGCGTCGGCGGKSMKCAYSKGSCGCKCGGCGGCCCAGAGCGCCAGGTGACCGCCCGCCGAGTGCCCGGTGAGGACCGTGCGGCGGGGGTCGGCCGACGGCAGCGCCTCGCGGACGAGCGCGGGCAGCGCGTCGCAGGCGGCGGCCACGTCGTCGAAGGTCTCCGGCCAGCGCCCGGCCACGGGCCCGGTGCCGCCCTGGGCGGGGATGGGGCTGCCCCTGCGGTACTCGACGTTGGCGACGGCGAAGCCCCGGCGCGCGAGGAAGTCGGCGAACGGCGTGAGGTGCCCGCGGTCGTAGGGCGAGCGCCAGGCGCCGCCGTGCAGGACGACGACGAGCGGCGCCGGGCGGGCCGTGTCGCCCCTCGGCGCGTAGAAGTCGACGACCTGGTCGGGGTGATCGCCGTACGCGGCACTGGCGTCCGGCTCCACGGCGGGATGCGAGAACGCGGCCTCGGTCTCGGCGGCATCGCGGGCCACGGCGGCGTCGTCCGGCATGGCGGCAACCTCTCCACAGCAGTACGTCTTGCGGGGGCGCCCCCGTTCCCCCGGCGCGCGGAGGAACGGGAGCAAGATCCGCCGGACGTTATCAGCCCGGCGCGCGCCCCGGTGTCATGGGCGCCGTGTCACGCGGTCAGGGTCTCCGCGAGGACCCGGGCCGCCCGCTCGGCGTCGGCGAAGGAGACGTACAGCGGGGTGAACCCGAAGCGCAGCACGTCCGGCGCCCGGAAGTCACCGACGATGCCCCGCGCGATCAGGCGCTGCATGACGTCGCCCGCCTCCGCGCAGCGCAGCGCGACCTGGCTGCCGCGCTCGTCGTGCGCCTCCGGGGTGAGCGGCTGGACGAGGCCCTCGGGGACGTACGCCCGCACGCACCGCAGGAAGAAGTCGGTCAGGGCCAGCGACTTGGCCCGCACCTCGGCCACGGAGACGCCGTCCCAGACGTCGAGGGCCGCCTCAAGGGCGAGCATCGAGAGGATGTCGGGGGTGCCGACGCGCCCGCGCGTGACGCCGTCCGCCGCCTCGAAGCCGGGCCGCATCCCGAAGGGCTCGGCGTGCGAGTTCCACCCCGGCAGCGGCGAGTCGAACCGCTCCTGGAGGCCGGCGCGCACATAGAGGTACGCGGGCGAACCGGGGCCGCCGTTCAGGTACTTGTAGGTGCAGCCCACCGCGAGGCCGACGCCGTGCTCGTCGAGGCCGACCGGCAGCGCGCCCGCCGTGTGGCAGAGGTCCCAGACGGCCAGGGCGCCCGCCGCGTGCACGGCCGCCGTGAGTCCGGGCAGGTCGTGCAGGCGTCCGGTGCGGTAGTCGGCGTGGTTGAGCAGCACGGCGGCGGTGCGCGGGCCGAGCGCCGCGGGCACCTCCGCCGGGGCGAGGGGGACGACGCGGCAGCCGGTGAGGCGGGCCGCGGACTGTGCGATGTAGCCGTCCGTGGGGAACGTCGTGGCGTCGACGAGGATCTCGTCGCGCCCCCCGTCCGGCGCGCCCCCGTCGGTGTCCCGCGCCATGCGTACCGCGGCGATGAGCGCCTTGAAGATGTTCACGCTGGTGGAGTCGCCGACCACGATCTGGCCGGGGGCGGCGCCGACCAGCGGGGCGATGCGGTCGCCGATCCGCTCGGGCGCGCTCCACCAGCCGCTCTCGTCCCAGGAGCGGATGCGCAGCTCGCCCCACTGCCGCTCGATGACGTCGGCGACGCGGGCCGGGACGTGCGCGGGCAGGGCGCCCAGGGAGTTGCCGTCCAGGTAGACCGTGTCGTCCAGGACGAAGGCCTTCCGCTTGTCCGCGAGCCGGTCGTCGGCGTCGAGACGCTCGGCATGGCTCCGCAGGTCGGACCGGTCCTTCAGGTCGTCAGACATGGCTCCTCGCCGTCCACAGCTCGGGGAAAACGTTCTTGGTGGCGCGCTTCTCCAGCCAGGCCACACCGGCGGAGCCGCCCGTGCCCGTCTTGGAGCCCATCGCGCGGCGGGTGGCGACCAGGTGGTCGTTGCGCCATCGCCAGACCAGTTCCGCGACGTCCGTGAGGGTCTCGCCGAGGCGGGCGAGGTCGCCGCTCTCGTCACCGGAGTAGAGCGCGGTCCACACGGCCTCGACCTCGGCCGACGGCTCGTACTTCTGGGAGAGGTCGCGCTCAAGGACAGCCGCCGGGATCGCGTGGCCGCGGCGGTGGAGCAGCCTGAGCACCTCGTCGTAGAGGCTCGGCTCATGCAGGGCCTTCTCCAGCTCCGCGTGGACGCGCGGCGCGCCCCGGTGCGGGACCAGCATCGACGCGGACTTGTCGCCGAGCAGGAACTCCATGCGGCGGTACATCGCGGACTGGAATCCCGAGCCCTCGCCGAGCGCGCCCCGGTAGGAGTTGAACTGCGCGGGGGTCAGCTGGGCGAGCGGGGTCCAGGAGTGGTTCAGGGCCTCCAGCTCGCGGATGCTGCGCTTCAGGGCCGCGACGGCGACCGGTATGTCGTCCCTGCGCAGCGCCTGCGCGGCGGTCTCCCACTCGTGGACGATCACGGTGAACCACAGCTCCATGACCTGGGTGGTGACCAGGAAGACCATCTCGCCGGGGTCGTCCGAGCGCAGGTGCTGGAGGTGGGTGAGGACGTCCGCCTGGACGTAGTCCTCGTACGGGGTGGTACCCGCGAAGTCGAGGTTCGGGCTCTCGGCCTCGTGCGCCTCGTCGGACGCCCGCGTCGCGGGGGACGTCTCATGCGCCTCTGGGGACATCGCTGTCTCCTCGATACGTACTCCGGGTAGCGGTCCGCCCCTGCCGTTACCGGCACGGGGGCCCCGGTCCCCACCGGAATCTTCTGCAACTTTCGCGGAATCGGCAAGGCACGCCCCCATCCGACGGCCACGAAAGCACTCATCGGCTTATGCCGCTTTCACACGGCCGGACCCGGCCCGGGGAGGGCTCAGGCCTGTACGCGGCGGCGCTCCCGGCAGGCGCGCACGTGGGCGGCGTTGCCACAGCCGCGGACCGAGTGCCAGACACCGCTGTTGTTGCGCGAGCGGTCGTAGAACGCGGCGGCGCAGGGCGCGTTGCGGCAGATCTTCAGCCGGCGCCAGACGTCGGACGCCTGGGCGAGCAGCGCCTCGGCGAGGACCGCGGAGGCCAGCCAGCGGGCGCCCGCCCCCTCCGGCTCCAGGGTGAGGGTGCCGTCGCCCGCGAGCCCGACGACGACCGGCGCGGAGGTGAACCGCACCGCGTCGCCGCCGCGGTCGCCCGCGCCGAGCGCGCGCCGCACCTGGTCCCGCAGGCACCGCAGCTTGGGCAGGTCCTCCTCGGTCAGGGTGAGCCGCGCGTCGGCCCTGCCCGTCTCCCGCGCCCAGTCGCGCACCGCCTGGTCGGCCCACTCCTGGGCGGCGCCGAGCGCGCCGTCGGCCAGCAGGTCGGGCACGTCGGGACGGCCGGGGCGCTCAGCGGGCGCGGTGTTCAGGAGCTCCTGGACGAGGCCGAGGCCGCCGGGCGCGGGGGTCAGACAGTGACGCTCGGACGCGGGCCGGTTCATGCCCTTCACGGTACCCGCCTTCGCCATGACATAGCCAAACGCGTTACGGTGCTGTCAGTACCGCACGGAGAACCTCGTACCGAGAGCCCTGGAGGGCCGCATGGAAGCCACCGAAGCGACGCCCGAAGCCACGTCCGGAGCCACGCCCGCAGCGACGGACGCGGCGACGGGCGCCGCGGCGACCGGAGATGCCGGGCGCGCCGCCCGCGTCCTCGGCCGCCCCTTCGACATCAACGGCCTCACCCTGCGCAACCGCATCGCCATGGCCCCCATGACCCGTGAGTTCTCCCCGGACGGCGTGCCCGGCGAGGACGTCGCCCAGTACTACGCCCGCCGCGCGGCGGGCGGCGTCGGCCTGATCGTCACCGAGGGCACCTACGTCGGCCACGCCTCGGCCGGCAGCAGCCACCGCGTCCCGCACTTCTACGGCGACGCGGCCCTCGCGGGCTGGCGCGGCGTCGCCGAGGCGGTGCACGCGGCCGGGGGCCGGATCGTCCCGCAGCTCTGGCACGTGGGCGCGACCCGCGACGCGGGCCAGGGCCCCCTTCCCTCGGCGCCCCCGGCGGGCCCCTCCGGCCTCGGCCTCGACGGCGCGGCCAAGGGCCACGCGATGACGGGCGCGGACATCGACGCGGTGATCGGCGCCTTCGCCGAAAGCGCCGCCGCCGCCGAGCGGATCGGCTTCGACGGCGTAGAACTGCACGGCGCGCACGGCTACTTGATCGACCAGTTCCTCTGGGGCCGCACCAACCGCCGCACCGACGGATACGGCGGAGACCTCGCCTCCCGCACCCGCTTCGCCCAGGAGATCGTCGAGGCGGTGCGCGCCGCGGTCTCGCCCGCGTTCCCCGTGATCTTCCGCCTCTCGCAGTGGAAGGCCAACGCCTTCGACGCCAGGCTCGCCGAGGACCCGGCCGAGCTGGACGCCCTGCTCGCGCCGCTGGCCGCCGCCGGTGTCGACGCCTTCCACGCCTCGACGCGCCGCTACTGGGTGCCCGAGTTCGACGGTGAGGACCTCAACCTCGCGGGCTGGGTCAAGAAGCTCACCGGCAAGGCCTCGCTCTCCGTGGGCTCGGTCGGCCTGGACAAGGAGTTCATCGGCCCGCAGGGCTTCAGCAAGGAGACCGCCTCCACGGGGATCGACCTGCTGCTCGACCGCATGGAGCGGGACGAGTTCGATGTGATCGCGGTGGGCCGTGCGTTGATCTCCGACCCGGAGTGGGCGGACAAGGCACTGTCCGGCCGGGTGGCCGAAGCGGTGCCCTACGACGCGGGTCTGCTCGGCGCTCTGCGCTGAGCGTCGGCCCCTGAGAGGGACCCCCGCGCCCCTCACGGGCGCGGGGGTCCCTCTCCCTCAGCCCAGCGTCTCCGCCGCCGTCTCGGAGGACTCCCGCAGGAAGGTCGCGCAGCGCTCGTACTCCTCCTGCTCGCCGATCGACTGCGCGGCGCGCGCGAGGGCGTGCAGGGCCCGCAGGAAGCCGCGGTTGGGCTCGTGCTCCCACGGCACGGGCCCGTGGCCCTTCCAGCCGCTGCGGCGCAGCGCGTCGAGGCCGCGGTGGTAGCCCGTACGGGCGTACGCGTAGGACTCGACGACGCTGCCGCGCTCGAAGGCCGCGTCGGCGAGCTGCGCCCAGGCGAGCGAGGACGTGGGGTACTTCGCGGCGACGTCGGCGGGCTCCGCGCCGTTCGCGAGGAGCTCGCGCGGCTCCGGGTCGTCGGGCAGGTGGGTCGGGGGCGGTCCCCCGAGCAGATCCTTGTGAATGGCCATGGACCAAGTCTGCGGCATGCCCGTACGGCGAAGGCCCCGGGTCGCCGACCCGGGGCCTTCGCCGCGCGTAACGCGGGGGTGCTGCGAGGTGCTACTTCAGCTTCGTGCCCGTGGAGCGCAGGTTCGCGCACGCCTCGGTGACGCGCTCGGCCATGCCGGCCTCGGCCAGCTTGCCCCAGGTGCGCGGGTCGTAGGTCTTCTTGGAGCCGACCTCGCCGTCGACCTTCAGGACGCCGTCGTAGTTGCGGAACATGTGGTCCGCGACCGGCCGCGTGAAGGCGTACTGGGTGTCGGTGTCGAGGTTCATCTTGACGACGCCGTTCTCCAGCGCGGTCGAGATCTCCTCGGCGGTCGAGCCCGAGCCGCCGTGGAAGACGAAGTCGAACGGCTGCGACCCGGCGGCCCTGCCGTACTTCGCGCCGACGCCCTCCTGGAGGTCCTTCAGGAGCTCCGGACGCAGCACCACGTTGCCCGGCTTGTAGACGCCGTGCACGTTGCCGAACGAGGCGGCCAGGAGGTAGCGGCCCTTCTCGCCCAGGCCGAGGGCCTCGGCGGTGCGGATCGCGTCGTCGACCGTGGTGTACAGCTCGTCGTTGATCTCGTGGGTGACGCCGTCCTCCTCGCCACCGGTCGGGGTGATCTCCACCTCAAGGATGATCTTCGCGGCGGCGGCCTTGGCGAGCAGCTCCTGGCCGATGGCCAGGTTGTCGGCGAGGGTCTCGGCGGAGCCGTCCCACATGTGCGACTGGAACAGCGGGTTCTGGCCCTGCGCGACGCGCGCGGCGGAGATGTCGATCAGCGGGCGGACGTAGGTGTCCAGCTTGTCCTTGGGGCAGTGGTCGGTGTGCAGCGCGACCGTCACGTCGTACTTCGCGGCGACGATGTGCGCGAACTCGGCGAGCGCGACCGCGCCGGTCACCATGTCCTTCTTGTACTGGCCGCCCAGGAACTCCGCACCACCCGTGGAGATCTGGATGATGCCGTCGCTCTCGGCCTCCGCGAACCCGCGCAGCGCGGCGTGCAGGGTCTGCGAAGAGGTCACGTTGATGGCCGGGTAGGCGAACTTGCCTGCCTTCGCCCGGTCGAGCATCTCGTTGTAGACCTCGGGAGTTGCGATGGGCATGTGTCCGCTCCTTGTGATGTGCGGGTGGGTGCTGTGCTGCTTGACCCTGACCTGGGGGCGACGACATTGTCGCCCCCATCCTTCCAGACTCGGCGCACCGCTCCGTCCCGGCCGCCGAAGAGGAACGTCAGTCCAGGCCGAGGTCGTCCTTGGAGTACGCGAAGAGGTACGGCACCCCCGCGCCCTCGGTGATCTTCTCGCCGGCGCCGGTGGCACGGTCCACGATCGTGGCGACGCCGACGACCTCGGCACCCGCCTCGCGGACGGCCTCGACGGCGGTCAGCGGGGAGCCGCCGGTGGTGGAGGTGTCCTCCACGACCAGGACACGGCGGCCCTTGATGTCCGGGCCCTCGACACGGCGCTGCATGCCGTGCGCCTTGGCGGCCTTGCGGACCACGAAGGCGTCCAGGCGCTCGCCGCGCGCGGCGGCCGCGTGCAGCATCGCGCCCGCGACCGGGTCGGCGCCCATGGTCAGGCCGCCCACGGCGTCGAAGTCGAGGTCCTTGGTCAGGTCGAGGAGCACCTGGCCGACCAGCGGGGCCGCCTCGCCGTCGAGGGTGATCCGGCGGAGGTCGATGTAGTAGTCGGCCTCCAGGCCGGAGGAGAGCGTCACCTTGCCGTGCACGACGGCCTTGTCCTTGATCTGCTGCAGCAGCTCGCCGCGTACGTCAGTCATGCCTAAGAGCTTAAAGCCGCCGTACGGGCCCGCCACGCACCGCTCAGAACCGCCGCCAGGTCCAGGTCGTGGACGTCTCCAGGGGCTCGATCGGGGTCACCAGGCGGGGCAGGGTGTTGAGCCCGTCCGGCGGGCCCGTCTGCGGCTCCACGCACACCGCGGCCTCCTGCTCGTCGTAGACGACGACCCACTGCTCGCGGCTCTTGACGCCGACTTCGAGCCGTCCGGGCCAGGTCAGCGTCACGTCCACGCCGTCGGGCATGCCGAAGCAGTCATCCCAGGGGCCGGGCAGCGGGGCGATCCTGCGCCCGGTCGGCAGGTGGTCCTCGCCGCGCTCCTCCTGCCAGGCGGGGCTGAAGCCGAGCTCCACGTCCACGCCGTCCAGGGACCGGTTGAACCACGGGTGCCAGCCCGCCTGCGCGGGGAAGGAGTCGCCGTACGTCTCGATGCCCAGGCGCAGCGTCAGCGCGTCCTCGGTGAGCTCCACGATCTGGGTGACGCGGCCCGGGTAGGGCCAGGGGTCGCTCAGGTCGTACGTGAAGACGGCCTCGGTGTCCGAGGTGCGGGCGGTGCGCCACTCGGCGTTCCGCGCGAAGCCGTGGATGGCGTGCGGCGGGGAGTTCAGCGGCATCTGGTGGACCGCCGAGCCGTCGCGGAACCGGCCGTCCCTGATCCGGCCGCACCACGGCACCATGGGGAAGCAGCCGTACTTCTCCCCCTGGCGCAGCAGCTCGACGCCGCCGATGCGCAGGCTCCCCATGCGGCAGCCGTTGCCCGGCTGCACCGTCACTTCCGCGTCGCCCGCGGTGAGGGTCACGTCTTCGGTACTCACGGTGCCGACCCTACGGTGTGCGCGCTCAGCGGCGGCGGCGCAGGGCCCTGCCGACCACGATGGCCGAGGCCACGGCG
>NZ_JASKYR010000356.1:0-8509 GCF_041028215.1 Streptomyces flavofungini | reverse complement strand
TTCGACCGSSYTSCGGCGGCGGCCACCCGTCCCAGGGCTTCCTCCTTGCCGCAGGGGTGCGCCCCGAGGGCGGCCTGACGGGCCACGATCACGCGCTCGGCCCGCATGAGCCGCCATCCCCTGCGCAGCAGGAACGCCACGGACTTCCGCCCCTCGCGCAGATCCCGGAGCAGCCGCCGCCGGAAGGTGGTCGAAGGCCGCCCCCGCAGACAGATCGCGTCGGCGAGCACGCCGTTCTCCCGGCACCGCTCCACGATGTCCGCCGCGAAGATGCCCTCGGCGATGAACAGCGGGGTCCGCTCGATGTCCAGGGACTCCTGGCCGACGCGCGAGCTGGTAGCGATGTCGTACACCGGGACACGCGTGCGCCCCGTACGGCACAGCTCGTCGATGGCGGCGAGCGCCACCTCGGCGTCCCAGGAGGCGGGGGAGTCCCAGTCGATGTCCGAACTGCCCGGGACGAGCGGCAGCGTGGGGTCGTCGAACTCCTTGTAGAAGTCGTCGAGGCAGAGCACGGGGAGCCCGGAGCGGGCGGCGAAGACGGACTTGCCCGAGCCCGAGGGGCCGCAGAGCAGCACGACGCGCGTGGGTATCGGGGGGTGGGAGCCCAATGCACTGACCCTTTTCAGATGTGGTTTCGTTTCGGCGTGGTCGGAAGCCATTATCAACGGCGTCGCCGGGAGTGCCCATACCGCCCGCACGAAGGGACGGACGGCACACGAACGTCCGTACGAGGTCTGCGGGTCGCCTTTGGCGGCTCCCGGTGCCGTCAACTACGCTCGGTGTGCGCGCGCTTACCCAACTCGCACGGATATGGGCGGTACTCATGGCACGACACGCGACACCCAGGTCACCCCGTCCCGGCTCCCGCGCGCTGCTGCGGGCCGGTCTCACGCTGACCGCGGCGGGGGCCGCGATCGGTGCGGGCGGCGGAACCGCCGGTGCCGCGGAGTCCGCCGCCGTCCCGCGGACGGCCGGGTACACCGCGCCCGCCGACGCCGGGCACGGCACCTCGGCGGTCGAGATCCTGACGGGTGCGCTGGGGAGTGCGACGAAGGGCGGACTCGCTCCCGTCAAGGACCTCCAGCTCGACCCGCTGGCGAACACCAGCGCCGATCCGCTCGCCAACTCGCTCGGCACCCAGATCGCGGACTTCAAGCCGGTCAGCACGGCGGCCGTCACCGGCCCGGTCACCGAGGGCGCCTCCCTGGGCGAACTGCCGGTGGTGGGCAGCGTGGTGGGCCTGCTGCCGGGCTGACCCGGCCCGCCGGGCGCTACCTGGCCCCCGGCCCCGACCGCAGCGGCACCTCGCGCACCAGCCATGCCACCGCGAGCGTCACGGCGCACAGCACCGCCGTCCCGGCCATCACCGCGTGCAGTCCGTCGCTGACCGCGGCCCCGAAGGCGTCCCGCACCGGCCCCGGCAGCCCCCGCAGCACCTCCGGTGTCACCTGATGGCCGCCCGCCAGCCGCTCGCCCTCCGCGCCCAGCCGGTCGGTGAGGGTGTCCCGCACGCGGCCGGTGTAGAGGGAGCCGAGCACGGCGACGCCCAGGGAGCCGCCGATGGTGCGGAGCAGCGTGGTGGTGCCGCTGGCGGCGCCCATGTCGCGGGGCTCAGCGCTGTTCATGGTGATCAGCAGGGACGGCTGGAGCAGACAGCCGAGGCCCGCGCCGAGCACGAGCGTCAGCGCGGACGCCGCACCCGTGGCGGTGTCCACGCCGAGCGTCAGGAGCGCGAGGGCGCCCGACGTGGCCACGGCGCCGCCGATGAGGGGGTAGATCCGGTAGCCGCCGCCGTTGCCCACCGCGCGGCCGATGAGCAGCTGTGCGCCCATCATGCCGAGCATCAGCGGAAGCAGCAGCAGGCCGCTCCCGGTGGACGACATCCCGCGGACGAACTGCATGTACTGCGGCAGATAGCTCGCCGCGCCCAGCATGGCGGCGCCCGCGAGGAAGGTGAGCGCCTGGGCGAGCGTGAAGTTCCGGTCGCGGAAGAGGCGCGGCGGGATGACCGGCTCGGGGGCGCGCAGCTCCACGCGGACGAAGGCGCCGAGCGAGACTGCCGCGAGCAGCGCGAGCCCCGCGATCTGCGGGGAGGCCCACGCGTACGCCGTGCCGCCCCAGGTCCCGAGCAGCGTGAGGGCCAGGATGCCCGCCGTGAGGAGGGCAATGCCCGGGTAGTCGACGCGGGCGGTGCTGCGCTCGCCGGTCGGCCGGATGAGCAGCCCGACGGCGGTCAGGGCGACGGCGCCCACGGGGACGTTGACGTAGAAGACCCAGCGCCAGTCGAGCCGGTCGGTGAGGAAGCCCCCGAGCAGCGGGCCGCCGACCATGGCGGCGGGCAGCAGGACGCCGATCAGCGACTGCGAGCGCCCGGCCAGCGCCGGTGGCAGCAGCGTGCCGAGCAGGGACATCGCGCCCACGAAGAGGCCGCCCGCGCCGATGCCCTGAAGGGCCCGGAAGGCGATGAGCTGCCCCATGTCCTGAGCGAGTCCGCAGAGCACGGAGCCGACGAGGAAGACGGTGATCGAGGCGAGATAGCTGCCCTTGCGGCCGTACATGTCACCGGCCTTGCCCCAGACCGGCGTGGAGACGGCCGCCGTGAGCAGGTAGGCCGTGACCACCCAGGAGAAGTGGTCCAGGCCGCCGAGGTCGCCGACGATCGTGGGCAGCGCGGTGCCGACGATGGTCCCGTCGAGCGTCGCGAGGACGATGCCGAGCAGCAGGCCGAGCAGGGCGAGCCGGGAGGGCGGGGCCGCCTCGGCGGCCGTCGGGCCCGGCGCCTCCGTGGCCGCGCCGGGCGGCGGGGGTTTTTCCGTACGGTGGTTCATGGCTCTCCCGGTGTTGGCGTGGCGTCAGGCCGCGTAGGGGCGGGCGGTCCTGGCCTCGCTCAGGGTGCGGGCCCACCAGGCGAGCTGGTCGAGCATGGCCTTGGCCGCGGCGTCGCTCTGCGGGTCCCGCATCGCGTGCTCCTCGTCGAACAGGGCCCAGGCGTTGTGCAGGCTCACCGTGTTGCGGATGGTCGTGGCGTTCAGCTCGGCCATGACGAGGCGGAGTTGTTCGACCGCGCGCAGGCCGCCCGAGATGCCGCCGTAGGAGACGAAGCCGACCGGCTTGGCGTGCCACTGCTCGTTGTGCCAGTCGATGGCGTTCTTGAGCGTCGCGGGAAAGCTGTGGTTGTACTCCGGCGTGACGAAGACGAAGGCGTCGGCCGCCGCAAGGCGCGGCGAGACCCGGGCGAGCGCCTCCTCGGTGCCGGGTGCGAGCGGTCCGCCGAAGGCGGGCAGGACGGTGGGCAGCGGCGTTTCGGCCAGGTCGACGACGTCCGCGCTCATGTCCTCGCGCTGATCGAGATGACTCTTGATCCACCGCGTGACGACGGGCGCGAAGCGGCCCTCACGGGTGGAGCCGACGAGGACGGCGACGCGAAGGGCCGGGGCCGGGTGCGGACTGGTGGCGGGCATGGGGGCTCCCTGTGTGCGGCTGGCTGGGGCTGGGTGTGTACGACGTACTCCTGGCGTACAACGTACACACCGATGTGTACCCCGTCTACAGGAGATACGGTGTACGCATGGCCACACAGAAGAAGGGCGGGCCCGAGGTCTCGCTCTGGGAGCGCCTGGAGCGCCCCGCGAGTACGCCCCGCACGGCCCTGACGCCGCAGCGCATCGCCGCCGTCGCCGTCCGGGTGGCCGACGCGGAGGGCTTCGCGGCCGTCACCATGCGCCGCCTCGCCACGGAACTCGGCGTCGCGCCCATGGCCGCCTACCGCCATGTCTCGGGCAAGGAGGACCTGCTCGCCCTCATGGTCGATCTGGTCTCCGCCGAGCTGGGCCCGCCCCCGGAGGTGACCGGCTGGCGCGAGGTGCTGCGGGAGTCGGGGCGCGCCACGCGCGAGATGACGCTGCGGCACCCGTGGATGATCGAACTGCCCACGCCGCTGCACGCGCTGACGCCGAACCGGCTCGCCGCCGCCGAGCGCCAGCTCGCCGCGCTCGACGGGCACGGGCTCGACGTCGACACGATGATGGCCGCCTTCCGCTCCGTCACCGCGTACGTGGGCGGCATGGTCCGGTCGGAGGTGGCGCTCGGCCGGTATCTGCGCGAGCAGGAGTGGAACAGCCCCGACGAGGCGCGGATCGGCCTCGCGCCCCAGATGCGGTACCTGATGGAGACCGGCCGCTACCCCACCTACCGCCGCTACATCCACGAGGCGACCCGCAAGGACGACCCGTCCTGGGAGTTCGAGACGGGCCTCGACTGCCTCCTCGACGGGATCGCCGCGCGGTTCGGCCTCTAGGGCCTCTCGTCCGGAGACACGACGAGGCCCCGGCCCCCCTGGACGGAGGGGGGCCGGGGCCTCATGTGTGCGGGGAGTGGCTAGTAGGCCGAGCCCGATGCGCCCAGGGAGCCCGTGGGGTGCCAGACCGTCTTCGTCTCCAGGAAGGGGGCCAGGCGGTGCGTGCCCGGGTCGGCCGAGAAGTCCACAGGCTGTGGACGGAGCACGCGCTTGAGGTTGTCGGCGGCGGCGATCTCCAGATCGCGCGCCAGCTCCGCGTCCGCACCCGTCAGGTCGATCGCGTTGACGTCCTGGTGGGCGGCGAGCGGCGCCGCGATCTCGGCGGTCCGGCCGGTGAGGATGTTGACCACGCCGCCGGGCACGTCCGACGTCGCGAGGACCTCGCCGAGGGAGAGCGCGGGGAGCGGCGCCTTCTCGGCGGCGATCACCACGGCCGTGCAGCCCGTCGCGATCACCGGGGCGATGACCGAGACCAGGCCGAGGAAGGACGACTCCTGCGGCGCGACGACCGCGACGACGCCCGTCGGCTCCGGCGTCGACAGATTGAAGAACGGGCCCGCGACCGGGTTGGCCCCGCCCGCCACCTGGGCGATCTTGTCGGTCCAGCCCGCGTACCAGACCCAGCGGTCGATCGCCGCGTCGACCTGCGCGGCGGCCTCGGACTTGGAGATGCCCTCCGCGTCCCTGACCTCCCGCACGAACTGGTCCCTGCGGCCCTCCAGCATCTCCGCGACGCGGTAGAGGACCTGGCCGCGGTTGTACGCGGTCGCGCCCGACCAGCCGCCGAACGCCTTGCGCGCGGCGACGACCGCGTCACGGGCGTCCTTGCGGGAGGAGAGCGGCGCGTTGGCGAGCCACTTGCCCTTGGAGTCGTCCACCTCGTACACCCGGCCGCTCTCGGAGCGGGGGAACTTGCCCCCGACGTACAGCTTGTAGGTCTTCAGAACCGTGAGTCGGTCAGACATCGAGGTACGCCTCCAGCCCGTGCCGGCCGCCCTCGCGGCCGAAGCCCGACTCCTTGTAGCCGCCGAACGGCGACGTCGGGTCGAACTTGTTGAAAGTGTTGGCCCAGACGACACCCGCCCGGAGCTTGTTCGCGACCGCGAGGATGCGCGAGCCCTTCTCCGTCCAGATGCCGGCGGAGAGGCCGTACTGCGTGTTGTTGGCCTTGGCGACGGCCTCGTCCGGCGTGCGGAAGGAGAGCACCGAGAGCACCGGGCCGAAGATCTCGTCGCGGGCGACGGTGTGCGCCTGCGTGACGTTCGTGAAGAGCGTCGGCGCGAACCAGTAACCGGACGAGGGGAGCTCGCACGGTGCCGACCAGCGCTCGGCGCCCTCCGCCTCGCCGGTCTCGGCGAGCGCGGTGATGCGGGCGAGCTGCTCGGCGGAGTTGATCGCGCCGATGTCGGTGTTCTTGTCCAGCGGGTCGCCGAGACGGAGGGTGGTGAGGCGGCGCTTCAGGGCGTCGAGCACCTCGTCCCGCACCGACTCCTGTACGAGGAGGCGCGAGCCCGCGCAGCAGACCTGGCCCTGGTTGAAGAAGATGCCGGTGACGATGCCCTCGACGGCCTGGTCGATGGGGGCGTCGTCGAAGACGATGTTCGCGCCCTTGCCGCCCAGTTCGAGCGTGACCTTCTTGTCCGTGCCCGCGACCTGGCGCGCGATGGCCTTGCCGACGGCCGTGGAGCCGGTGAAGGCGACCTTGTTCACGTCCGGGTGGGCGGTCAGGGCCGCGCCCGCGTCGCCGTACCCGGGAAGGATGTTCACGACGCCCTTGGGCAGGCCCGCCTGACGGCAGATGTCCGCGAAGAACAGGGCGCTCAGGGGCGTGGTCTCGGCGGGCTTCAGGACGACCGTGTTGCCGGTGGCGAGCGCCGGGGCGATCTTCCAGGCCAGCATCAGGAGCGGGAAGTTCCACGGGATGACCTGGCCCGCGACGCCGAGCGGGCGGGGGTTCGCGCCGTATCCCGCGTGGTCGAGCTTGTCGGCCCAGCCCGCGTAGTAGAAGAAGTGCGCGGCGACCAGGGGGAGGTCGGCGTCCCGCGTCTCCTTGATGGGCTTTCCGTTGTCCAGGGTCTCCAGGACGGCCAGCTCGCGGCTGCGCTCCTGGATGATCCTGGCGATCCGGAAGAGGTACTTGGCGCGCTCGGCGCCCGGCAGCGCCGACCATGTCCCGAACGCCCTGCGGGCGGCCTTGACGGCGCGGTCGACGTCCTCGGACGAGGCCTGCGCGACCTCGGAGAGGACCTCCTCGGTGGACGGGGAGACCGTCTTGAAGACCTTGCCGTCGGCGGCCTCGGTGAACTCGCCGTCGATGAAGAGGCCGTAGCTCGGGGCGATGTCGACGACCGCGCGGGACTCCGGCGCGGGTGCGTACTCGAAGGGAGTGGAGGTCATGGGTCAGTCCACCGTCACGTAGTCGGGGCCGGAGTAGCGGCCGGTGGCCAGCTTCTGCCGCTGCATCAGCAGGTCGTTGAGGAGCGACGAGGCGCCGAAGCGGAACCAGTGGCTGTCCAGCCAGTCGGGGCCCGCCGTCTCGTTCACCAGGACGAGGAACTTCACCGCGTCCTTCGTCGAGCGGATGCCGCCCGCGGGCTTCACGCCGATCTGCACGCCGGTCTGCGCGCGGAAGTCGCGGACGGCCTCCAGCATGAGCAGCGTGTTGGCCGGGGTGGCGTTGACGCCGACCTTGCCGGTCGAGGTCTTGATGAAGTCGGCGCCCGCGATCATGCCGATCCAGCTGGCGCGGCGGATGTTGTCGTACGTCGAGAGCTCGCCGGTCTCGAAGATGACCTTCAGGCGGGCGGTGCCGCAGGCCTCCTTCACGGCGCGGATCTGCTCGAACACCGTCATGTAGTCACCGGCGAGGAACGCGCCCCGGTCGATGACCATGTCGATCTCGTCGGCGCCCGCCGCGACGGCCTCTCGCACGTCGCCGAGCTTCACGTCGATCGCCGCGCGGCCCGCGGGGAAGGCGGTCGCCACGGACGCGACCTTCACGCCGCTGTCCCCGACGGCCGCCCTGGCGGTGGCGACCATGTCCGGATAGACGCAGACGGCCGCGGTGCGCGGGGTGCCGCGGTCGGTGGGGTCGGGATTGACGGCCTTCGCGCCGAGCGCCCGGACCTTGCCGGGGGTGTCGGCGCCCTCCAGGGTCGTCAGGTCGATCATCGAGATGGCCAGGTCGATGGCGTACGCCTTCGCCGTGGTCTTGATCGAGCGGGTTCCGAGCGAGGCGGCACGCGCCTCCAGGCCGACCGCGTCGACGCCGGGCAGCCCGTGGAGGAAGCGGCGGAGCGTGCTGTCGGACGCGGTCACGTCAGCGAATGCAGTGGGCATGGTCACGAGGGGAGCATATCTACGCGCGTAGCTGCTGTACAGGGGGTGGGGTGGACCCGGGATGCAGCCATGATCCCGTACGCGCGTACGGACCGGCGCGGAGCCGTCGGCCCGGCGTCAGGCAGAATCGGGGTATGAGCGACCCTCAGAACCCCGTGGCGGAGCCCGCCTACAAGGACCGCACCTTCCGGTCCCCGGCCGGTATCGCGGGCGGCGTACTGCTGCTCGCCCTCGGCGCCTGGCTCGGCGTCGACGCCGCCGTCCGCGGTGAGGGCCGCACCCCGTGGCTCGCGCTCGCCGGGCTGCTCCTCGCGGTGCCGCTGGTCGTGGCGTTCACCGTGCGCCCCGCCGTGTACGCCAACGACGACCGGCTGCGCGTCCGCAACCCCTTCCGCACCATCACACTGCCGTGGGCGTCCATCGCGACGCTCCGCTCCGGGTACTCCAACGAGGCGCTCACCGTGTCCGGCGCCAAGTACCAGCTCTGGGCCATCCCGGTCTCCCTGCGCGGGCGCAAGAAGGCGGCGCGCAGGCAGGCGCAGGCCGCCGCGGCGGGCGACCCGGCGACGAGCAGCAGGCCCTTCCTCGACCCGAACGCGAAGCCCACCCGCGCCGAGGGCGACCAGGCCATGGACGAACTGCGCGACCTCTCCGAGCGCCAGGCCGACGCCGAGAACGCCCAGGGCGAGCCCGCGGTCCGCTGGGCCTACGAGATCGTCGTCCCCGCCGCCGCCGGGGCGATCCTCCTCGTGGTCCTCCTCGCGGCCACCTGACGGCCCGCGCCCGGCCCGCTCACGGCGGGCCGTGCCAGCCGAGGAGCATATGGGCGCCCAGTACCGCCGAGGTCAGGGCCGCCGCGGTGAGCAGGGT
>NZ_JASKYR010000355.1:0-7804 GCF_041028215.1 Streptomyces flavofungini | reverse complement strand
GTGCCAGAGCGCCTCCTCGGCGAGGCCGCCGCCCCCGCCCCAGTCGCCGGAGAGCCGGCCGATCGCCGGGAAGCGGGCGGTGCGCCCGTCGGGCAGCATGCCGACGCAGTTGATGCCCGCCCCGCAGACCACGGCGACGCCGCGCGGCTCGGCGTCCTCCAGGAGCCCGGCGCGCAGGATGGCGAAGGTGTCGTTGCGGACGTCGACCGACGCCCCCCAGGCGCGCCCGCGCAGCGCGTCGGCCAGCTCCCGCTCCTCGACCGGCAGGTCGGCGTTGGCGAGACAGGCGGACACATGGCCCACGGAGTCGGCACCCGCCTCGGCGAACGCCCGTGTCACCGCGTCCGCGAGGACGTCCATCGCGGGCCCGACGCCGACCTGGGGCGGTTGGAACCCGCCGCCGCGGGCCGCGCCGACGACCTGGCCGTCGGCCGCGACCACCGCGACGTCGGTCTTGCTGTTGCCCGCGTCGATGGCGAGCACGCTCGTGCCTACGCCCACGCCAGGTGCTCCCGGTTGTGCGCGACGAGGCTGTCGGTGAGCCGCTCGGCGTACGCGTACTGCCCGACCAGCGGGTGGGCGAGCAGCGCCTTGAAGACGCGCTCACGGCCGCCGTGCAGGGCCGCCTTCAGGGCGAGGTCCTCATACGCGGTGACGTTCGCGATCAGCCCCGAGAACAGCGGGTCGAGCCCCGGCACCGCGAGCGGAGTGGCGCCCGTGCGGTCCACCGACGCCTGGACCTCGATGACCGCGTCGTCGGGCAGGAAGGGCAGGGTGCCGTTGTTGACGGTGTTGACCACCTGGTGGGGGCTGCCGCCGTTGCCGAGCAGGGAGGCGGCGAGGTCCACGGCCGCCTCGGAGTAGAAGGCTCCGCCGCGCTTGGCGAGCAGGGCGGGCTTCTCGTCGAGCGTCGGGTCGCCGTACATCGTCAGGAGCTCGCGCTCCATCGCGGCGACCTCGGCGGCGCGCGACGGCTTCGTCCTGAGCTCCTCCACCACGGCGTCGTGCTGGTAGAAGTAGCGCAGGTAGTACGAGGGGACGACGCCGAGGCGGTCGACGATCTCGCGCGGCATGCGCAGATCCCCGGCGACCGCGTCGCCGTGCTCGGCGAGAAGCTTCGGCAGGATGTCGTCGCCGTCCGGGCCCCCGAGACGCACGCCCGTCTCCCACGTCAGGTGGTTGAGACCCACGTGGTCGAGGTGCACCTCGACCGGCGCGACGCCGAGGAGCGCGGCGAACTTGCGCTGGAACCCGATCGCCACGTTGCAGAGGCCGACCGCCTTGTGCCCGGCCTGGAGCAGCGCGCGCGTGACGATGCCGACGGGGTTGGTGAAGTCGATGATCCAGGCGTCCGGGTTGGTGCGGCGCACGCGCTCGGCGATGTCCAGGACGACGGGGACCGTGCGCAGCGCCTTGGCGAGGCCGCCCGCGCCGGTGGTCTCCTGGCCGACGCAGCCGCACTCCAGGGGCCACGTCTCGTCCTGCTCGCGGGCCGCCTGCCCGCCGACGCGGAGCTGGAGCAGCACCGCGTCGGCGTCGGCGACGCCCGCGTCCACGTCGGAGGTGGTGACGATGCGGCCGGGGTGCCCCTGCCTGGCGAAGATGCGGCGGGCGAGGCCGCCCACCAGCTGGAGGCGGTCGGCGGCCGGGTCGACGAGGACGAGCTCCTCGATCGGCAGGGTGTCCCTCAGCCGTGCGAACCCGTCGATGAGTTCGGGTGTGTAGGTCGACCCTCCGCCGACCACTGCGAGCTTCATATCGGTTCTCAGCCCTTTACTCCGGTGAGGGTGACGCCTTCCACGAAGGCCTTTTGTGCGAAGAAGAAGACGACGATGACGGGCGCCATGACGAGCAGGGTCGCGGCCATCGTCATGTTCCAGTTGACGCTGTGGGCGCTCTTGAACGATTCGAGGCCGTAGCTGAGCGTCCAGGCGCCGGGGTTCTGGGCCGCGTAGATCTGCGGTCCGAAGTAGTCGTTCCAGCAGTAGAAGAACTGGAAGAGCGCGATGGCGGCGATGCCCGGCTTGGCCATCGGGACGACGATTCTGACCATGGTGCGGAATTCGCCGCAGCCGTCCACCTTGGCGGACTCGATGTACTCCTTGGGGATGGTGAGGAGGAACTGCCGGAGCAGGAAGATCGAGTACGCGTCACCGAACGCCATCGGGATGATCAGCGGCCACAAGGTGCCCGAGAGATGGAACTGCTGGGCCCACACCAGGTACATGGGGATCACGATGACCTGCGGCGGGAGCATCATCGTGGAGATGACGAGCAGCATCGCGGCGCGCCGCCCACGGAAGCGGAACTTGGCGAGCGCGTACGCCACGGGGATGGCGGAGCAGACGGTGAAGAGGGTGCCGAGTCCCGCGTACAGGAGGGAGTTGCGCCACCAGTCGAGGAAGCCCGGCGTCTCGAACACGGCCTTGTAGTTGGACCAGTGCCAGGAGTCGGGCCACAGGTCGCCGCTCATGGCCTGCGAGTCGCTCATCACCGACGTCAGGAAGACGAAGACGAACGGCAGGACGAAGAGCAGCGCGACGGCTATGGCCACGCTGTGCACGGCGATCCAGTGCAGGACCCGCTTGCGGCGGGCGCGGGCCGCGGCGGGCCCCCTGGAGGCCGGGGCGGTGCGTTCGGGCGCCGGGGTGGGCGCGCTGAGAGTCGTGGATGTCATCGGAATCCTCAGTCCTCCGCCGAGAGGAGCCCGGCGCGCTTGCGCATCAGGAGCATCGTCACGGCCATGGCGATGGCGAAGAGCACGAGCGAGAGCACGCAGGCGGCGCCGGTGTTGAAGTTCTGGAAGCCCATCTGGTAGACGAGCTGGGGGACCGTGAGGGTCGAGTGGTCGGGGTAGCCGGGCTGGATGACGGACCCGGGGCCGATGTTGACGCCGGAGGCGACCTTCCCCGCCACGAGGGCCTGCGTGTAGTACTGCATGGTCTGCACGACGCCGGTGACCACCGCGAACATCACGATCGGCGTGATCGCGGGCCAGGTGACGTAGCGGAACTTGGCGAACGCCCCGGCACCGTCGAGCTCGGCGGCCTCGTACTGCTCCTTGGGCACGTCGAGCAGGGCGGCCATGAAGATGACCATCAGGTCGCCGATGCCCCACAGGGAGAGCATGACGAGCGAGGGCTTGGCGGTGTCCGGGTCGTTGAACCAGTTGGGCCCGGAGACGCCGACGGCGTCGAGGATCTCGTTGACCGGCCCCGTGCCCGGGTTGAGCAGGAAGACGAAGGCGACGGTCGCGGCCACGGGCGGCGCGAGGTAGGGGATGTAGAAGGCCGTACGGAAGAGTCCGGCCCCGGTCTTGATCTTCGTGATCAGCAGTCCGAGCGAGAGCCCGAACACCACCCGCACGGCCACCATGACCACGACGAGCCAGAGGGTGTTCCACAGGGCGGGGCCGAACAGGGGCATCTGCTCGAACACGTACGTCCAGTTCCTGAGCCCCACGAAGGTGGGCTCCTTGATCTGGTTGTAGTGCATGAACGAGAAGTAGACGGTGGCGATGAGGGGATACGCGAAGAAGACGCTGAACCCGACGAGCCAGGGGGAGAGGAAGGCGAGCGTGCGCAGTCTGCGGCGCGCGGGTCCTGAGAGGGTCATTGCCATGGCGGGGTCCTCGGCTCAGCTCTTCGACTGGAGGGTGTCGGCGTCGATCTGCTCGTCGAGCTTCTTCAGGCCCCTGCGCAGGTCACCCACGCGGCCCGCCTCGACGGAGTAGGAGAAGTCCCCCAGCGAGACGACGTACGCGCCGCCGTTGACGGAGGGCGGCAGCGCCTTGCTGTGCTTGTTCTCCAGGATGTCGAAGAAGGTGCGGAAGGTCGGGTCGGCGTCGAGGTCGGGGGAGTCCAGCGCGGCGAACGTGGAGGGCACGTTGTGGATCGCGTTGGCGAATTCGACGACCTGTTTCGTGTCGGCGGTCAGGAACCGCACCAGCTCCCAGGCGGCGTTCTGGTGCTTGCTGCTGTGCGCGATGCCCGCGACGGTGCCGGTGATGAAGCCGCGCCCGTAGGTGTCGGCCTGGTCGTCGGGTACGGGCAGCGGAGCGACGCCCCAGTCGAACTTGGCCTTGGCCTCGTTCAGCATCAGCCCGCGCCACTCGCCGTCGAGGTGCATGGCGACCTTCCCGGTCAGGAAGGCGTTCTGGCTGGACATCTCGTCGCCGAAGGTGAGCCGGAACCGTTCGAGGTCGTCGAAGCCGCCCTGCACGCGCGCGAGTCTGCGCGCGGTCTTGAAGAAGTCGTACGTGACGGGCTCCTCGGCGAGCCGTGAGTTGCCCTCCGCGTCGAAGTACTCGGGCCCCCACTGGGCGAAGAGACGGTCGGGGCTGTTCTGGTAGAAGCGGAAGTTGGGCAGGTAGCCCACCTGCTCGTAGGAGTGCTCGCCGCGGCGGATCGTCAGCTTCCTGGAGACCTCCTCGAACTCGGACATGGTGCGGGGAGGCCGCTTGATGCCCGCCTTCTTGTAGGCGTCCTTGTTGTAGTACATGCCGAAGGCGTCGGCGAGGAGGGGCAGCGCGCACTGGTTGCCGCGGTAGCTGGTGTAGTCGAGCAGCGTCTTGGGGAACGTCTTGCGCTTGTCGAGGCCGGTCTTCCTCATGAACGGGTCGAGGTCCGCCCACATGCCGGAGTCGCAGTACTGGCCCACATTGTTGGTGGTGAAGGAGGAGACCACGTCGGGGGCCTTGTCGCCGCCCGCGCGCAGCGCCTGGTTGATCGTCTCGTCGGAGACGTTGCCGGTGGCCTGGACGTCGATGTTCGGGTGCAGCTTCTCGAACCGGGCGATGCTGTCGTTGACGGCCTTGACCTCGCCGGGCGTCGCCCAGCCGTGCCAGAACTTCAGGGTGACCGGCTCGGTCGGGTCGTCGTTCGCGCTGCCGACGCTCGGATTGGCACAGCCGGCGAGCAGGAGCCCGGCTGCGGCGAGCGCCACGGGTATGCGCCATCGCGGCATGGCGGCCTTCCTTTACGAAGGAGTACAAGAAGTACGAGGCGTACGGGGGAGGGGCGGAGCTGGGGGACGGAGCTTTCGGGTGTTGTCCCGGCGTACCGGGCTGGCGCTCAGGCCGTGTCGAAGACCTGGTCGCGGGCCTGGGTGAGGGCCTGGCGGAGAGCGCCGGTGAGGATCGGGTCACCGTCGAGTTCACTGATGCGGACCTGCGGGCGCGGCAGGGCGAGCCCGGTCAGCTCCTCCTCGACGCGTACGCGCAGCTTGTCGCCGCCCGCCTGGGCCACGGACCCGGAGAGCACGACGAGTTCGGGGTCGACGACGGCGATGACGGCGGCGATGCCGGTGGCGATCCGCCGCGCGACCTCGTCGAGCGCGGCGTCGTCCGCCATCACCTCGGCCAGCGTGGCGCCGCCGCCCGTCAGCTCCCGCACGATGTACGCGGAGACGAGGCTCTCGAAGCCGCCACCGCCACCGCCCTCACCGCGTTTCAGGGGTGCGCCCGGCAGCGGCATGTAGCCGATCTCGCCCGCGCCGCCGGTGGCGCCGCGCAGCAGGGTGCCGCCGATCACGATGGCGGCGCCGACGCCTTCGTCGACCCAGGTCAGGACGTAGTTGTCGTGGTCCTGGGCGGCGCCTTCGTACTGCTCGGCGACGGCGGCCAGATTGACGTCGTTCTCGATGGTGACGGGCGTTCCGAGCACGGCGGCGAGGTCGTCGCGCAGGGTGCGGGAGTGCCAGCCGGGCAGGTGCGGGGCGTAGCGGAGCTGGCCGGTGTGCGGGTCGATGGCGCCGGGGGTGCCGATGACGGCGGCCCGCAGATCGTCATGCCCGAGCCCCGCCTGGCGCAGGGCGCCGTCCACGGCCTCGGTGACGAGCTGGGCGGTGCGGTGGCGCACGTCCTCGGCGACGGCGTCGGCCTCCACCCGCTCCCTGCCGAGCACGGTGCCGGTGATGTCGGCGACGAGGGCGGTGATGCCGTTCGGGTCGGCGGACAGCGCGGCGACGTGTCCCGCGCCGGGGTCGATCTCGTACAGCAGGGCGTTCGGCCCGGGGCGTCCGCTCTGGCTGCCGGTGGTGTGCACGAGGCCGGCCGCTTCGAGCCGCCCGAGGAGCTGGGAGGTGGTGGGCTTGGAGAGGCCGGTCAGCTCGCCGATGCGGGTACGGGTGAGGGGGCCGTGCGCCACGAGGAGGTCGAGCACGGCCCGGTCGTTCATGGCCCGCAGTACGCGTGGCGTGCCGGGTGTACCGGGGGTGCCGGGAGCTCCCGGGGTGCTGCCTGCTGCCATGACGCCACCTGCCTGTACGTGTCGGCCGCCGCTGACTCGCGCTAACTGTTAGGAAACTTTCCAATTCGTGAGGACCGTACGGCTGGCGTGAATATGCCGTCAATAGAGGGCGCCCTCGCGGCAACCAAGTCGTTACCTGGCGGTGGCTGGTGTTGCACAGGGTGCGGCCGGGGTGCCGCACGAAGGGGCGGCGGGCGAGCGCGCGGGGGCGCCGCCTGTCCGACTGGATGGCTAGATGGCTATTAACCCCATCGGGTGGCTCGAATTCAGATTGTCGGCGGCGGGCCACAAGAATGACGACCCTCACGGCTGTTGGAGGTCTGGTGTCCCGCTCCGCCTCGTCCGCACCGAAGATGACCACCCTGGGGTGTTCCCTCTTCGCGACCCGCTGGCTCCAAGCTCCGCTGTACTTCGGCCTGGTGGCCGCGCAGGGGGTGTACGTCTACAAGTTCTTCAACGAGCTGTGGCACCTCATCCACCACGTCGTCAGCGGGCACGCGGACGAGACGCACGTGATGCTCGCGGTCCTGAAACTCGTCGATGTGGTGATGATCGCCAATCTGCTGATCATGGTGATCGTCGGCGGGTACGAGACGTTCGTCTCGCGGATCGGCCTCCAGGGCCACCGGGACCAGCCGGAGTGGCTCTCGCACGTGAACTCCAACGTGCTCAAGGTGAAGCTGGCGACGGCGATCGTGGGGATCTCCTCGGTCCACCTGCTCCAGATGTTCGTCGACGTCCACCACACACCCCGCCACGACCTGCTCTGGGGCACGGTCATCCACATGGCGTTCATCGCCTCGGCAGCCATCCTCGCGTACATGTCCGGGCCGATGGCGGCACAGGAGGCGCGGGCCCGGGGCGTGCACCGCGTCGAGGAACCGCAGGCCGTGGTGGTCCCCGCGCAGCGGGACGGCGGGGAGCCGGTGGAAACGGGCGGGGTCGCGGACACGGGGGCCGAGGAGCGGATCGAGGCCGCCGGGTTCCCGGCCCGCAAGGTCCTTGAGATGTTCGACGAGGGGCGCCTGCGGGCCCCCGGACCGCAGGTGATCACGCGCCTCGGCAAGGCCGACTTCGTCGCGGGCGGGGCGAACGTGGTGCTGCTCGGCGACCCCGGCACGGGCAAGACCCACTTGGCGGTGGCCCTCGGCGTACGGGCCTGCCAGGCCGGACACCGGGTGCTGTTCGCGACGGCGGAGGAGTGGGGGGCCCGGCTCGCGGACGCCAAGGCCGAGGGGCGGCTCGGCAAGGAGCTTGCGCGGCTGGACGCGTATGCGGTGCTCGTCGTGGACGAGATCGGCTACGTCCCCCTCGACCCCGAGGTGGCCCGCCTCCTCTTCCAGCTCGTCTCGCACCGCTACGAGCGGGCGTCGCTGATCGTCACGAGCAACCTGCCGCTGGGCCGCTGGTCCGAGGCGCTCGGCGGCACGGCCCCCGCGACGGTGGACCGCCTGGCCCACCACGCGGAGATCCTGGCCCTGGACGCGGACAGCTACCGCGCGCGTCGAAGCGCGCCGACGGCCGGGCGCCCCTGAGTGACCGGATGCGCCGGGTCC
>NZ_JASKYR010000354.1:0-9239 GCF_041028215.1 Streptomyces flavofungini | reverse complement strand
ACCGTGCCCGCCCCGAACGCGCCGAGCGCCAGGCCCCACGGGCCCGCCCCGCCGAGTCGGTGTTCGGACCGCTGGTGGCCCGGGACGAACTCGGCGGCGCCGACCACCGCCACCACCACGGAGAACTGGGCGACGATCGACCAGAGCCAGGCCACCAGCGGTCCGAACACCGACTCGGCGGCGCCGACCACCGCCACCACCACGGAGAACTGGGCGACGATCGACCAGAGCCAGGGGCGGCCGGTGAACTCGCGCCAGCCGTCGCGCAGATCCGCGAGGAGGCCGCCACCGGGGGCGCGCGGGGGGATGTGGCTGACGTCGAGGAACATCCGCAGGGCGCCCGCGAGGGCGAACGCCGCGGCGTCCACGGCGAGCACCCAGCCGGGACCGAGCGCCGAGACCATCAGCCCGCCGAGCGCGGCTCCGCCGAGGCCCGCTCCCTGCATCGCCATGCGGTACATCGCGAACGCCCTGCTGACCTGCTCGCCGCTCACCGAGGACATCAGCATGCCTTCGGCCGCGGGACCGAAGAAGGCCTGGCCGACCCCGCCGAGACCGCCGAGCAGCATCATCTGCCACAGCTGCGGCTCGCCCGCGATGACGAGCACCGCGAAGGCGGCCTGGGAGACGCAGTTCAGGGCGTTGGCGGCGACCATGACATGGTGCCTCGGCAGCCGGTCGGCGACGGCGCCGCCGATGAGCAGGAACAGCACGAGCGGCAGGGTCCGCGCGGCGGCCACCAGACCGACGTCGCCGCCGTCGCCGCCCGCGTCGAGCACCGCGAACGCCGCCGCGATCAGCGCCCCGTGGCTCCCGAGGTTCGTCACGATCGCGGCGGCGGTGAGCAGTGTGTAGTTGCGCCCGGCCCACGAGGGGCGACGGCGGCGCGAGGCGGTCCCTGGAATCGTCACCCCGGGACTATCCCCGCCGCCCCGCCGACTTGCCAAACCGTTTTACCTGTGGCTGGGGCGTGCCTCCGCGTGATCCGGGGAGCTTCGGGGTGAACCGGGGCGTACCCGGCTCAGGACTCCTCGGAGGCGGCCTCGCTCCACCGCACGGTGCTGAGGATCTTCTTCACCTGCTCGTCGGAGATCTCCTCCTTGACGCCCTTGGCGCCGTAGAGGGTCCAGGCCACGTACTCGCCCGCCTCGTTCTTGAAGCCGAACGTGGTCGCCTTGCCGTCCGAGTCGCACTTGGCCGAGGTGGCCGCGCCGGTCGTCGTGGACGTGGCGAGGCTGCCCTTGATCCCGGACTTGGTGGTGTAGTCCTCGATCTTGCTGATCTTGATCTTCTTCTTGTCGGCCTTGGTCTGCTCGGTGTAGCCGCCGAACACCCACCACGCGGAGTCGTTGCGCGCGATGTCCTCGGTGTTCTTGGCGCCGTTCTGGCCCTTGGTGCCGACCGTGGCGAGCGAGGTGTCGCTGGACTCCCCGTCCTTGTCGTCGTCCGACGTGCACCACTTCTCTTTGAAGACCGCGGGCGCCGACATGCCGATGATGGTCTTGGTGCCGTTGTCCTTGCGGTCGTCGAAGCCGACGAAGGTGTCCGGCGTCTGGACCTTCCAGTCGGCGGGGACGTCGAAGGCGGTGCCCCACTTGGGGTTCACCACGACCTGCCAGCCGTCGATCGTCGGCTTGTCCTCGCCGCCCTCGCCGCGCTCGGTGCCGCCGCCGGTGGCCGTCGGGCTCGGCTTCTTCTTCGCGGTCTTCGAGGGCTTGGCGGGACCGGCCTCGTCCTCCTTGTCCCCGTCACCGCCGAGGACCAGGAAGCCGGTGACACCGGCCGCCACGACCACGGCCAGCGCGGCGACGATGGCGGTGACCTTCGTCTTGTTCCCGCCGCCACCGCCCTGGCCGCCGCCCGTCTGCTGCGGCAGGGGAGGCGGCGTCGGCGCGGACCACTGCGGCTGTTCGGGCTGCGAGTAGCCGCCCGGCTGCTGCGGATAGCCGCCCGGCGGGGGCGGCGGCTGCTGCTGGTACCCACCCGCCGACTGCTGGTACCCCGGCTGCTGATAGGGGTTGGGCTGCTGGTAGCCCGGCTGCTGGTACGGGTTGGGATTCTGGTCCTGCGGGTTCTGCTCGCCCCCGGGCGGCTGCTGTTCTGGCCACATGGCCAGTAACCATAGAGGTGCCGGGACGCCCGGTGCCACGGGCCCTCCCGAGGGGCGGGGGCCCGCGGACCGCTGGTGGGGGACACGTGGGGAGAAAGCGGCGGAGGGCGCCACGATTCCCTCACCCGGGTCGCCACACTTCCCTCACCGTGACAGGGCGTCAGGACTTCATCGGTTCACCGTGCAGCCGCACCGTGCTGAGGATCTTCATCACGGTGGCCTCGGGTATCTCGTCCCGCACGCCGCTGGCGCCGTAGAGGCTCCACGACACGAAGGTGCCCTCGGAGTTCTTGAAGCCGAAGGTGATCGCCTTGCCGTCGGTGGCGCACTTGCCCGTCATCGGGGTGTTCATGGACCGGGCGCGGGCGATGCTGCCCTTGATGCCCGATGCAGTGGTGTAGGGCTGGGCCTTCTTGTCGGAGGTGAAGCTCTTCTTGTCCGGCTGGGTGTAGGCGGCGTAGACCCACCACTCGACCTGGGTGGTGGCGATCTCGTCGGTGCTCTTCGCGCCCTTGGCCCCCTTGGTGCCCACGGCCGCCAGCTCGTGGTCCTCCGTCCTGCCGTCCTTGTCGTCGTCCGCGGTGCACCACTTGGGCTTGAGGTAGGCGGGCCCGGACATGGTCATGAGGGGTTCGCCGGTCTTGTCGTCCGAGAACGAGAGCACGGCGTCGGGGTTCTGCACCTGCCACTCCGGCGGTACGTCGAAGGCGGTGCCCCACCGGGGGTTCACCACGACGTGCCAGCCCTTGATGGTCGGCTTGAGCTCGTCGTCGGTGCCGCGCTCGCCGTCGTCACCGTCGCCCGTGGCGGCGTCCGGCGCCTTGGTGACGGCCTTCGACGGGGCGTCGGACGCGCCGTCCTCGCCGTCCTTGTCGCCGCCGAGCACCAGGAATCCGGTCACGCCCGCGGCCACGACCACGGCCGCCGCCGCCACGACGGAGAGGATCTTGACGCGGTTGCCGCCGCCCCCGCCGGGCGATCCGCTCCCACCGGGCGATCCGCTCCCGCCGCCGGGCCGCGACGCGGTGGCCGCCGTCCCCGAGGGCGCGGTCGGCGGGCTCCACTGCCCCTGGCCGCCCGCAGGCTGCTGATAGGGGTTCGGCTGCTGGTACCCCGGCTGGAGGTACGGGTTCTGGTCCCGGCCCTGCCGGTCTTGCGGATTCTGCTCGCCCCCGGGCGGCTGCTGTCCTTGCCACATGAGGGATCACCCTAGGGGACGGGAATTCCGGGGGACGAGGGCCCTGGCCAAGATGGCTACTGGTAAGTAACATCGCGGCCATGAGCGCAGACCAGATGTCGATCGGCGAGATGCTCGCCGCCACGGTGCCGATGGCCCGGACCCTGAACCTCGAATTCCGGGAGACCGTGCCGGACAAGGCCGTGGTGGCCCTGCCCGATCAGAGCGAGTACCACAACCACGTCGGCGGGCCGCACGCCGGAGCCATGTTCACGCTCGGCGAGTCCGCGAGCGGTGCCATCGTGCTCGCCGCGTTCGGCGCGCAGCTCTCCCGCGCCGTGCCGCTCGCCGTCAGCGCCGAGATCGCGTACAAGAAGCTGGCCATGGGGTCCGTGACCGCCACCGCGACGCTCGGCCGGCCCGCCGGGGACGTCATCGCCGAACTCGACGCGGGGCAGCGCCCCGAGTTCCCCGTCACGGTCGAGATCCAGCGCGCGGACGGCGCCGTGACCGGAGAGATGCGGGTGGTCTGGACGCTGCGGCCCAACGACCCGAGCTGAGCGGCGGAGCCGCGCACGCACCCCCCCGGAGCCCGGGACGCCGACGGCGTTCCGGGCTTCCGCGTTCCCCGGGCGTCATGCCCGCCGGGTAGGCTGCCCGGCGTCCGCGCACAGGCATTTCGTACGGGAGGAACCGGCGTTGCACGTCCAGGAGTGGCTGGAGCACGTACCAGCCGTCAGCATCTACGCGCTGGTGGGAATCGTCATCGGCCTGGAGAGCCTCGGCATTCCGCTGCCCGGCGAGATCGTCCTGGTCTCCGCGGCGCTCCTCTCCTCCCAGCACGGTGACCTCAACCCCGTGATCCTCGGGGCGTGTGCCACCGCGGGCGCCATCATCGGCGACTCCATCGGGTACGCGATCGGGCGCAAGGGCGGCCGTCCGCTCCTGAACTGGCTGGAGCGGAAGTTCCCCAAGCACTTCAGCGCGGCCAACGTCGGCAGCGCCGAGCGGTCCTTCCAGAAGTGGGGCATGTGGGCGGTCTTCTTCGGCCGCTTCGTCGCCCTGCTCCGCATCTTCGCCGGGCCGCTCGCGGGCGTCCTGCGCATGCCGTACTGGAAGTTCCTCATCGCCAACGTCCTCGGCGGCATCGTCTGGGCGGGCGGCACCACCGCCGTCATCTACTACATCGGCGTCGTCGCCGAGGACTGGCTGAAGCGCTTCTCCTACTTCGGGCTCGCCATCGCCGTACTGATCGGCGTCGGTTCGATGCTCTTCGTCAAGCGCCGCGCCAAGAAGGCCGCCGCCGAGGCGGAGGCGGAGGCGGCGGCAGCGGGGGCGGTGCCCACGGGCACGGTGCCCACGGGCGAGAGGCACGCGGTTCCCGCCGCCGACTGAGTCACTCCCCGGTGTGCGCGGCCCGGTGCGCCCTGGCCAGTTCGACGTACATCGTGCCGTTGTAGGAGATGCCCTCGCGCTCCTCGTCGGTGAGCGGCCTGCGCACCTTGGCGGGCACGCCCGCGACGAGCGAGCCCGGGGGCACCCGCATGCCCTGCGGCACGAGCGCCTGCGCCGCGACCAGCGACCCCGCGCCGATCACCGCGCCGTTCAGCACGGTGGCGCCCATGCCGATCAGGCAGTCGTCCTCGACGGTGCAGCCGTGCAGCACGGCGTTGTGGCCGACCGAGACGCGCTCGCCGACGGTGATGGGGAAGCCCAGGTCGACGTGGAGGCTGCAGTTGTCCTGGATGTTGCTGTCGGCGCCCACGACGATGGGCCCGCAGTCGGCGCGCAGCACCGCCCCGTACCAGGCGCTCGCCCCGGCGTGCAGTGTCACCTCGCCGAGCACGACGGACGTCGGCGCGGTGAAGGCGTCCCGGTCGATCTTGGGGTCCTTGCCGCCGATGCCGGTGATGAGTGCCTCGTGGCCCATCGGATGTCTCCCTCTTCGGTACGTCGTCACGCCTGAGCGCACGGTACGGGACGCCCGCCGGGGCGAGGCCGCGTGGGGTGAAGATCACAGGGCGGAGCCGCCCGGGGCCCGGCGGCACTGAGTAACGTGAGCGCGTGCCGAAGAACAGGAACACGTTCTCATCCCCCGGGGCGCGCGGCCTCGCCGGGCTGCCGCGCCGCCTCGCGCAGCGCGCGCTCCACGCGGGCTGGGCGTGGGCGCAGCGGACGGGCGCCGTCACCGCCGCGCACCCCGGGCGGCTGCGGTTCGGCGCGATCGGCGAGGGCACCAAGCTGGCCTTCCCGCAGGGCACGGTCTTCGGGGAGCCGTGGATCACGCTGGGCGACCACTGCATCGTGGGCCAGCACGTCACCCTCACCGCCGGGATGATGCCGGACCTCGACCTCGGCCCCGCCCCGATCCTCCGCGTCGGCAACGGCGTCGTGCTCGGCCGCGGCAGCCATGTCATCGCCGACACCTCGGTCACCATCGGGGACGACTGCTACTTCGGCCCCTACGTCTATGTGACGTCCACCAACCACTCCTACGACGACCCGCACACCCCGATCGGCAAGCAGTGGCCGCGCATGGACCCCGTCGAGATCGGCCCCGGCTGCTGGATCGGCACGGGCGCGGTGATCCTGCCCGGGGCGAGGATCGGCCGCAACGTCGTGGTGGCCGCGGGCGCGGTGGTGCGCGGTGAGGTGCCCGATCACGCGGTGGTGGCCGGGGCGCCCGCCCGCGTCGTACGCACCTGGAGCGCGGACCAGGGCTGGCAGCCGCCGCTGCGGACGCCCGCGCCGGTGCCGATCCCCGAGGGCATCACGCCGCAACAGCTTCTCGCGCTCGGTGAGTTGACCGAGGAGCAAGGGGTGCGGGAGGGCTGAGGGGGCGGGGCCCGCAGTACAGTGTGGTGAACCAGTCGGCCCCCTCGGATGCACCTCGGACGGAATGTGTCGGACCTCGACCAGCTCACCCGGTCGCTCGCGCGCAACCTCAAGCGGTGGCGTGCCGAGCGGGCCTTCACCCTCGACGCCCTCGCGGCCAGGGCCGGGGTCAGCCGCGGGATGATCATCCAGATCGAGCAGGCGCGGACCAACCCCAGCGTGGGTACCACGGTCAAGCTCGCGGACGCGCTCGGCGTCAGCATCACCACGCTCCTCGACCACGAACAGGGCGACCGGGTCACGATCGTGCCGCCGGAGAGGGCCGTCCGCATGTGGTCCACGGAGGCGGGCAGCAGCGGCACGCTCCTGGTGGGCGCCGAGGCGCGGGGCCCCTTCGAGCTGTGGTCCTACCACCTGCTGCCGGGCGAGGGCAGCGCCTCCGACGCGCATCCGCCGGGCACCGTGGAGCTGCTGCACGTGGCGCGCGGCGAACTGACGCTCACCGTGGACGGCGTCGAGCACCTGCTCGCCGCGGGCACCTCCGCCACCTTCGGGGCCGACGTGCCGCACGGCTACCGCAACGACGGCGCCGCCCCGGCCGAGATGACCCTCGCGGTCTCGGTCCCACCCTCACGCACCACCGCCCGGCCCTCGCCCTGCTAGCGTGCCGCCATGCGTGCCCCCCTCGGTGACTTCGATCTCGTCCGGCCCGCCCCGGAGGCGCTGGACCTCCTCGTGGCGCCCGTCGCCGACGCCGTGCGCGGCTGGAGCGGGACCGTCGCGGCCGACGAGCTGGTGCACGTGGACACCGACCCGCGCTGGGCCGACACCGCCACCTTCCTGGAGCACTACGGACCCGAGCTGCACGACCAGTCCGCGAACTGCGTCGTCGTCGCGGGCAAGCGCGGCGGTGAGACCACGCTCGCCGCGTGCGTCGTGCTGTCCGGCACCCGCGTGGACGTGAACGGCCTCGTGCGCCGCGCGCTGGGCGCCCGCAAGGCCTCGTTCGCGCCGATGGACACGGCCACGGGGGAGACCGGCATGGAGTACGGCGGCATCACGCCGATCGGGCTGCCCGCGGCCTGGCCGCTCCTCGTGGACGCCGCCGTCGCGGACCTGCCGTACGTCCTCATCGGCAGCGGTGCCCGGCGCGGCAAGCTGATCGTGCCGGGCAAGGTCTTCGCCGGGCTGCCGAACGCGCGGATCGTCGAGGGTCTCGGCGTCGGCGCCTGAGGCACCTCACTGGCAGACGCCGTCCGCCCGCAGCCGGGCGACGGCGTCCGGACCGTGCCCCAGCTCGGCGAGGATCGCGTCGGTGTGCTCGCCCGCGTCCGGCACCGGGTCCATCCGCGGCGTGACCCCGGACAGGACCGCGGGCGGCAGCAGCGCCTGTACGGGCTCCTCCGTGCCCGGCACCTCGATGTCCTGCCAGCGTCCGCGCTCGGTCAGCACCGGGTGGGCCAGGAAGTCGTGGACGGAGTTCACCCCGGCGTTGGCGATACCGGCGCGGTCCAGGAGCTTCGCCGCCTCGTCGGCGCCCAGTTCCCCGAAGCGTACGGAGATGATCGCGTCCAGCGCCTCGCGGTGCGCCACACGGTCGGCACCGGTGGCGAAGCGGGGGTCGTCGGCCAGCTCGGGGCGGCCGATGAACTCCCGGCAGAACGCGGCCCATTCGCGCTCGTTCTGCACGGAGAGCAGGACGTCCCCGCCGTCGGCGGCCGTGAAGGGACCATAGGGCGCGACGGTCGCGTGCCGGGCGCCGACGCGGGGCGGCTGTGTGCCCCCGTAGCGCGTGTAGTACGCGGGCTGGCTCACCCACTCGGCGAGCGCGTCGAAGAGGGAGACCTCGACGGCCGGTGCGCGGCCCGTCGTCGCGCGGGTGAACAGGGCGGACAGGATGCCGGTGTACGCGTACATACCGCCCGCGATGTCGGCCACGGAGATCCCGGCCCGCACCGCCTCGTCGGGGGTGCCGGTGAGCTGGAGCAGCCCGGTCTGGCACTGCACGAGCAGGTCGTACGCCTTGCGGTCCGCCCACGGCCCGTCCGTGCCCCAGCCGCTGATGGTGCAGGGGATGAGGGAGGGGTGACGCTCCTGGAGCCGTTCCGCGCCGAGGCCGAGGCGGTCGGCCGCGCCGGGGGCGAGATTCTGCACGAACACGTCCGCCTTCGCCAGGAGCCCGGCGAGGACCTCGCGGCCGCGCTCCGACTTCAGGTCCAGGGTGAGTGACTCCTTGGAGCGGTTGAGCCAGACGAAGTAGCTGGCCTGACCGTGCACCGTGGTGTCGTACCGCCGCGCGAAGTCACCCCCGCCGGGCCGCTCGACCTTGATGACACGGGCGCCGAGGTCGGCGAGCTGCCGGGTGGCGAAGGGCGCGGCGACGGCCTGTTCAAGGCTGACGACGGTGATCCCGGCGAGCGGAAGGGGAGGAGCCATGCCGGGTATGTAACGGCCTGAGCTGCGGAGAGTCAACGGGGCCGGGGGCCGCTGCGGCCCGCCCCGCCCCGTTCCCGTCGCGCGCAGGACGCATGACCGACGCGCACCGTTCAGCCCGGCCCGCCACCGTGCTGAACGTGACCGCACGCCGGGGACACGCCCCGGCGGGACCCAGCAGGACCCAGCAGGACCTGAAGCGCGGCGCCTTGGCGCCCCGCGTCCTTTGAACCCGAGGCTTTCCCGAACCCGAGGCTTTCCCGAACCCGAGAACGGAACTGTCATGCCCTCGACATCGATCGTTTCGACGGACACCGGCTCCTACGTCATCTCCATCGCGGACACCACCGAACAGATCAGGGCGGCCCAGCGGCTTCGCTACCAGGTCTTCGCCGAGGAGATGGGCGCGGCGCTCGGCACGACCGTGCCCGGACACGACGTCGACGCCCACGACGACCTCGCCGACCACCTCATCGTCACCGACACCGCCACCGGCGAGGTCGTCGGAACCTACCGCCTGCTGCCGCCGGGCCGGACCCCGCGGTCCTACTCCGACGGCGAGTTCGACCTGAGCGCCCTCTCGGGGCTGCGCCCCGCCCTGGTCGAGGCGGGCCGCTCCTGCGTGCACCCCGGCCACCGCTCCGGCGCCGTCATCAATCTGATGTGGTCCGCCCTCGCCCGCTA
>NZ_JASKYR010000353.1:0-8843 GCF_041028215.1 Streptomyces flavofungini | reverse complement strand
GCTCGCCCGTCACCGGGTCGGGGGTGCGCGCGGCGTCGAGCGCCGCCTCGTAGCACTCCTCGGCCTGCATGCCGATCGCGGCGAGCGCCACCCGCTCGTGGTTGAGCTGGCTGGTGATGAGGCGCCAGCCGCCGTTCTCCTCGCCGACGAGGTGCGCGGCGGGCACCCGTACGCCGTCGTAGTAGGTCGCCGTCGTCGTCAGGCCGCCCACGGTCTCGATCGGCGTCCAGGAGAATCCGGGCGCGTCGGTCGGCACGAGGACGATCGAGATGCCCTGGTGCTTCGGGGCGCCGGGGCCGGTGCGGCAGGCGAGCCAGATCCAGTCGGCGTGCTGGGCGTTCGAGGTGAAGATCTTCTGGCCGTCGATCAGCCAGTCGTCACCGTCCCTGACGGCCCTGGTCCGCAGCGAGGCCAGGTCCGTGCCCGCCGACGGCTCGCTGTAGCCGATGGCGAAGACGAGGTCGCCGCTGAGGATGCGCGGCAGGAAGGCGGCCTTCTGCGCCTCGGTGCCGTACCTCATGAGCGTCGGCCCGACGGTGTTCAGGGTGACCATGGAGACCGGCGCCCCCGCGCGGTAGGCCTCGTCGAAGAAGAGGAACTGCTCGTCGGCGCCCCGGCCCTGGCCCCCGTACTCGACGGGCCAGCCGAGCCCGAGCAGGCCGTCCGCGCCGATGCGCCGCAGCAGCGCGCGCTGTCCGTGCGCGTCCTCGGCGCGGGGCGGCCCCTCGGGCATGACGTCACGGAAATAGGCGCGCAGTTCGGCACGGAGGTGCCGCTGGCGTTCGGTGGGGGCGAGGTGCACGGTGGCGGCCTCTCCGTCTGGGACCTGGGACGCGGGACGTGGAGCCGGTGCGCGTAGCGGTTTCTGACTGTCCGTCAGATGGTGCACCGGTGTCAAGACGCCGACGTCTTGGGCCGGATACGGCTGTGCGGTTTTCCCCGGAAACGGCTGTGCGGCGATGCCGAAGCATCGCCGCACAGGACCCGTCACACCCCAGAGTGCTGGTCGTGCCGACCCCGCCGAACCGTCCCGAGCGGCTCCGCGGGGTGACGGCTCACCAGAGCTGGGCGAAGTTGACGGCGACGTTCTCGTTGGACTGGTCGATGGCGGTCCAGCCCGAGCCGTTCACCTGGGCGCTGTTGTTCTGGTTCGAGGCGCCGTTGCCGACGGCCTGCTGCTGCGTGGTGGACGAGTTGCCGTGGTTGCTGCCTCCGACACCACTGCCGTTGACGGTCGCCACTCCGGCGTTGGACCCGTTGCCCGCGATGGCGCCGTTGTCGGCCGTCGCGATACCGGTGAAGAGAGCGGCGGCCAGGGGCAGGGCCGCGGCGGCGGCGATGACGCGGGCGGTACGGCTGCTTGCCATGTCTTATTCCTCCGGAACAGGCGGTACGCACCGGCGGAAAGCCGGGGGATACCGAGAAGTACGGCTGTACCAAGGCGGTTGGCCGTCCGCCTTGAGGTGCTGCTCGACGTCGCGGGATCAGAGTTGCCCACCGAATCCCCGGCGAACTACCCCGCAAGCGCTGAATCCCCCTGAAGCGTGATGACTTGTCGATAAACACCCGATGCGTTCTTTGGGGCGCGCGACCACCGCGAAACCCCCGCTCACACGCGGGCGCCAGGACGATCGAACCAGGCGCCCCAAGAGGCGAAGCGTTACGCCTGGCATGCGGCGCACGGGTGCGAACCGGTGCCCATCGCGCGCCCCCCGGGCCCGTCATGGACCGCGCCCCCTTCCCTTCATCGAACATACGTACGAAACTCGGAGCATGGCCACCACCGACCGCCATGCCACCGCTCTCGCGCTCGCGTACGCGCTGTCCGCCGCCGAGCGCGGCCTCGCGGTGATCCCGCTCTCCCGTACGAAGCTGCCTGCGGTGCGCTCTCCGCACCCCCTGACGGCACCCGGACGCGCGACCGGGGCGCGCCCCTGCCACGGGGAGTGCGGACGTCCGGGGCACGGGGTGTACGACGCGTCGTGCGACCCGCGCCGCATCCGCGAGCTGTTCGCGGCCGCCCCCTGGGCCACCGGCTACGGCATCGCCTGCGGGCTGCCCCCGCACCATCTGATCGGCATCGACCTCGACACCAAGGGCGGTGCCGACGCCTCCGCGGCCCTGCGGGCACTCGCCCTGCGGCACCTCTTCACGATTCCCGAGACCGTCGTCGTCACGACACCGAGCGGCGGGCGCCACATCTGGCTGGCCGGACCGCCGGGCACCGTGGTGCCCAACTCGGCGGGGCGGCTCGCTCCCGGCATCGACGTGCGGGGCGCCGGCGGCTACCTCGTCGGCCCCGGCTCCCACACCGAACGCGGCGTCTACGGCACCGTCCCCGGCACGGCCCATCTGCCGCCCGCGCCCTGCCCACCGGCCCTGCTGCGGCTGCTCACCCCGCCGCCGCGCGCCCCCGCGAGGACCCGGCCGAGGGAACCCGGCGACCCGCAACAGGGCGAGGGGCTCGTCCAGTTCGTCCGGGCGGCGCASGAGGGCCAGCGCAACACCCGCCTCTTCTGGGCCGCGTGCCGCGCCCACGAGAACGGCATCGGCGAGGCACTGACGCCGCGCCTGGTGGACGCCGCGCTCCGGGTCGGCCTCACGGAGCGCGAGGCACACTCGACGATCGCGTCGGCGGCGCGGCTGACGCGGGGTGTGGAGGGCGGTCAGTGACCGACGGACCGCCGTCGACGGATGACGGCCGACGGACCGTGACCGCCGGATGACGGCCGACGGATAAAGGGACCGTAAGGTTCCAGTTACCTTTCTCTCCCCTCGTCGGGCCCCTCCGCGCTGGGGGAAGGCCCTGGCCCGATGACATGCTCTGTGCGATCACGTCACCACCGGCCCCCGACCAGGGCCCTGGTGATGAGCACTTCACGAGCAGGGGAACTTCGTGACCACTTACGCCTTGACCAGGGCATCGTCCGCCACCGTCGCGGGGCTGACCGCCGCCGCGCTGCTGGCCTGCACCGTTCCGGCCTTCGCGAACGGAACGACCACGACAGGGGAGACCGCGAGGGAGTCCGCCGCGGCGGCCACGCTCGCCGTAGAGAAGGCCACCGGCACCGAGAGCCTCTCCATTCCGCGCACCCGCGCCGATGGCACGCTCATCGCCGAGGCGGGGGGATCGCGGGTGGAACTCCCCGCGATGGGCTCCGGCACGTTCACGGTGACCGACGCCCACGGCAAGCAGCTCCGGGTCGGCCTGCCCGGCTCCTCGGCGGCCACCGCGCGGGTCACGCCCAGCGGCACCGTCGTCTACTCGCGGCCCGCCGACTCCGTCGATGTCGCCGCCCAGGTCGGCAAGGACGGCAGCGCGAGCGCACTGATCACCCTGAAGGACGCGACGGCCCCGACCGAGTACCGCTTCGCCCTCGACCTGCCCAGCGGCGCGCGGGCCGTCGCCGACGAGGACGGCGGCGTCCTGGTCGTCGACGGCGCGGGCGACCTCGTCGGCACCTTCCAGGCCCCCTGGGCCAAGGACGCCCACGGCAGGCCCGTCGCGACCTCCTACCGCGTCAAGGGCGACGACCTCGTCCAGAGCATCCACACGGACGCGTCGACCGCCTACCCCGTCGTCGCCGACCCCAAGTGGTGGGACAAGACCAAGGAGATCGCGGGCGGCATCGTCAGTGACACCTGGAACTCCATGAAGTGCGGCGGAGCCCTGGCCGCCGCCTTCCACCCGGGCACCGCGAGCTACAAGGCGATCAAGGCCGCGGGCGGCGTGAAGAAGCTCGTGGCCGTCCTCTCGGGCGTCAACTCCAAGCGCGGCGCGGCCTCGGCCCTCGGCAGCGGCTTCACCACACTGTTCGGCGTCAAGAGCATCAAGAAGGCCTGCTTCGACGACCTGAAGTAGCCGTCCCTCGGGGCGTATGCCCCTGAGCCCCGGCAACCGGCGACGTCCGGACACGTCGAGAGCCCCCGACCTGAACTCCGGTCGGGGGCTCTCTACGCCGCGGTGGGTGTGGGATTTGAACCCACGGTGACATCGCTGCCACGACGGTTTTCAAGACCGTTCCCTTAGGCCGCTCGGGCAACCCACCCCGCGCCGTGCGGCCGGAGGCCGGTGTGGCGCGGGGACAAGACTAGCCTGTCGGGGCTGCGGGGGAGCAGCGGCTCGGCGCCGCGCCCGGGGCGCGGGTCAGCTGTCGCCCTTGCGCTGGCCGAGAGTGACGTCGACCGTGTGCTCCTTGCCGCCGCGCTCGTAGGTGATCTTGACGGTGTCGCCCGGCTTGTGGGTCCAGATCTGGCCGATCAGGGTGGGGCCGCTGTCGATGACCGAGCCGTCCAGCTTCGTGATGACGTCGCCGGGCTTCAGGCCCGCCTTGTCGGCGGGGCCGTTCGGGGTGACCGGCTCGGAACCGCCCGACTGCTCCCGGGAGATGGTCGCGCCGTTCGCCCCCTCCTGCTGGAGGGAGACCGAGGCGCCGATCACCGGGTAGACGGGCTGGCCGGTCTTGATGAGCTGCTGGGCGACGTTCTTCGCCTGGTTGACCGGGATCGCGAAGCCGAGGCCGATGGAGCCCGACTGGCCGGTGCCGCCGAGGCCGCCGCCGCTCTCGGCGGGCTTGATCGCGGAGTTGATGCCGATGACCGCGCCCCGGCCGTCGAGGAGCGGACCGCCGGAGTTGCCGGGGTTGATCGAGGCGTCGGTCTGGAGGGCGCTCATGTACGAGCTCTTGCCGCTCTGACCGCCGTCGCTGGAGGTCACCGGGCGGTTCTTGGCGCTGATGATGCCCGTCGTGACGGTGTTGGAGAGGCCGAAGGGGGCGCCGATCGCGATCGTCGAGTCGCCGACGGCCACCCGGTCGGAGTTGCCGAGCGGGAGGGGCTTCAGGTCGTCGGGGCGGTTCTTCAGCTTGATGACCGCCACGTCGTAGCCCTCGGCGCGGCCGATGACCTCGGCGGCGTACTTCTTGCCGTTGGAGAACGTCGCCTGGAGCTTGCCGCCCTCGGCCGCCGACGCCACCACGTGGTTGTTGGTGAGGATGTGGCCCTGCTTGTCGTAGACGAAGCCGGTGCCCGTGCCGCCCTCGCCGCTGCCGCTCTGCGCCTCTATGGTGACGACGCTGGGCAGCGCGTCGTTCGCGATTCTGGCGACCGACCCCGGCTCGCGCTTCAGGTCGGCCGGGGTGTCCGCGGCCGAGACCGTCGTCGAGCCGCTGTCGTTGTCGTTGTGCTCGGCTGCCCAGTAGCCGATGCCGCCGCCGACACCGCCCGCGACCAGCGCGGCGGCGAGGACCCCCGCGACAAGCCCGCCGCGCCGCCGCCCGGGCTTCGGCTCCTGCGGCTGATACGACGCGCCCCAGCCGGAACCGGAACCTCCGCCACTGGCGTACGAGGGCGTGGCGGGCGGCTGCGGAGGCGGCCACGCCTCGGAACCCGCCGCGGGCATGGCACCGGCCGGGGGGCCACTCTCAGCACCGGGAGCCGCACCGGCACCAGGAGCCGCACCGGCACCGGAAGCCGCGCCCCCGGGCGCACCGGCCGGACCAGCCGGACCGGCCGCCCCGGCCGAACCGGCGGAGTCGGCGGAAACCGCGGGAGCGTCCACCGGCACGGGAGGTGCGGACGGGGCCGGAGGTACAGCGTTGCCCTCGTTCTCGGTGTTCACAGCTCTACTCCTCGGTCCATGCTGTCGTAGCTGTCATGGCTGTCATGGCTGTCGTAGCCGTCGCGGGCCCGGTCTTCGGTCACGGCCTGGCTGTGCCGATTGTCTACCTGTACGCAGTCAGCTTTTCCCATGGGCTGTCAGGGCACCATAAGCCGAGCCTGTGTGTCCGGCTCCCCGAGGCACCCCGTCCGGCGCGCTTTCGGGTACCCCGTGATGGCACCATGACGCGGTGACCCTCGCACGACAGCACCACATTCAGGTCGTCGCCCACCGCGGAGCCTCCGAAGACGCTCCCGAGCACACGCTGGCCGCCTACAAGAAGGCGGTCGAGGACGGGGCGGACGCCCTGGAATGCGATGTGCGGCTCACCGCGGACGGGCACCTCGTCTGCGTCCACGACCGCCGCGTCAACCGCACCTCGAACGGCCGGGGCGCCGTCTCGGCCCTGGAGCTGGCCGATCTCGCCGCCCTGGACTTCGGCTCCTGGAAGCGGAACCACGACGAGGCCCTGGAGGGCGAGGGACCCGACTGGGAGGGGCCCGCCTGGGAAGGGCCCGCCTGGGAAGGGACCGGCTTGGAGGGCTCCGCCCTCGCGGGCGGCCCCGCCGAGGACACGTCCGTCCTGACCCTGGAGCGCCTCCTCGAACTCGTCGCCGACAGCAACGCCTCGGGCCGCCGGGTGCGCCTGGCCATCGAGACCAAGCACCCGACACGCTGGGCGGGCCAGGTGGAGGAGCGCCTCCTGCTGCTCCTCAAGCGCTTCGGCCTCGACGCACCGCCCTCCGCGGAGCGCTCGCCGGTACGGGTCATGAGCTTCTCGGCGCGTTCGCTGCACCGGGTGCGCGCCGCCTCCCCCACGCTGCCGACCGTCTACCTCATGCAGTTCGTCTCGCCCCGCCACCGCGACGGGCGCCTCCCCGACGGCGTGCGGATCGCGGGCCCCTCCCTGCGCATCCTGCGCGGCCACCCCGGTTACGTGGCGAAGCTCAAGCGGGCGGGTCACCAGGTGCACGTCTGGACCGTGAACGAGCCGGCGGATGTCGAGCTCTGCGCCGAGCTCGGCGTGGACGCGATCATCACCAACCGGCCCCGGCAGGTCCTCACCCAGCTCGACGGTCTGGGCCTGCGGTAGGGACCCCGCGAGCCTCACGGTGCGTCACAGGGAGTGCACCGGCGCGTTCGGTCCGTGAACGACCGGCACGAGTGCGTCACCACACACGGATTGGCCGGTTTCCGGTCCAGGCCATTGGGGCATCCACACCGTGGCGTGGGGCGAAGGAGGTCTCGGGGGTGGCGTTGGTGGTGGCACGGGAGGTGCCCACGTCGTCGAGCATGGCCGTTTCCCATGGCCCTGCGGGCGTGGGCGAAGCAAGACACCGGATGCGTGATCAGTTGCGTGTCGGCGGAGTGTCGGAGTCGGTCATCGACGATGCCGTACTGATCCTGTCGGAGTTGCTCAGCAATGCCTGCCGGCACGGCAGGCCACTGGGCCGCGGAATGGTCGGGGACGGTGACGTGCGGGCGGCCTGGCACGTCGACAAGACGGGCCGGCTCACGGTCGAGGTGACGGACGGCGGTGGCCCGACCCGCCCGGTTCCGGCCACGCCGTCGGTGACGGCGCACGGCGGTCGCGGACTCAACATCATCACGGCGCTCGCCGACACCTGGGGCGTGCGTGACGACGTGCACGGCGAGGTCACGGTCTGGGCCGTCGTCCATGCGGGCCACCGGCACGAGGACTTCGCCACGCGCATCACCGCCCCGTCGGCGGCCGCGCTCTCGGAGCTCGCCTTCGCGGATCCCTACGACGACATGGACTGAGCGCATCAACGGCTAGGCTCGCGCCCGTACGTGAAAGAGCACGAGAGCCGCAGCCGGGAGACACCCAGATGGCCAAGAAGCGCCCCCAGTCCAAGGGCAAGCAGCAGCCGCAGCTCAAGGACGGAGAGATCCCTGTGGTCGGGGCCCGTGAGCCCTGCCCCTGCGGTTCGGGCCGCCGCTACAAGGCGTGTCACGGCCGGGCCGCGTCCCACGCCGTGACGGAGCTGGTGCAGCGCCCCTTCGAGGGCCTGCCCGGCGAGTGCGACTGGGTCGCGCTGCGGGAGCTGGTGCCCGCCGCCACCGTCGCCCTGACGCTCAAGGACGGGCTGCCCGACGGCGTCCCCTCGGTCACCCTCGCCACCGTGCTGCCGATGGCGTGGCCCGCGCTGCGCCGCGAGGACGGCTCGGTCCTGCTCGGCCTCCAGAACGACACGTCCTCCGGTGACATCAGCCGCGACCTGGCCGACACCCTCCAGCGTGCCTTCGAGGCCGAGCCCGGCACGCCGGTGCAGGGCCGCAGGGCGCCCGCCGACGGGCCGCGCCTGCAGGATCTGCTCGCCGCCGACGGCCCGTTCGAGCCCGCCGTGCACGCCGGTTTCGAGTTCTGGGTGCCGGACGCGGAGAACGCGTCGGCCGAGGTCTCCGCCTCCCTTGAGCGGGCGAACGCCGCGGCGATCCCGACCGTGCGGCTGACCGGCGTGGACGCCGCCTACTGGTGCGAGACGCCCGAGAAGAACCACCTGCGGTGGGTCATGCCGCACCCCGAGGAGCGGCTCCTCGACGCGCTGGCCCGGCTGCACGCGGCGGGTGCGTCGAGCCTGGGCGAGGGCACCCGGCTCGTCGGCTCCTTCCGCGCGCACGGTCTGACCGTGCCGGTGTGGGACCTGCCGACCGGCGTCGGCGCCGAGGACGTGGAGAAGCCCGCCGCGGAGTTCGCCGAGCGGCTCGCGACGGCGCTCGCGTCGGACGCCCCGCTGACCGCGGACGAGCGCAGGGCGCGCGGTGGTCTCACCAACCGCCAGGTCACCCTGAGCTGACCCGGATGCCCGTCCTGCCGAGCCCGCCCTTGGGCCGGTCCGTACGGAATGCGTGACTCCTGTCACAACTCCCCGTACCTACAGGTAAGTCCCTGTCCGGATAACTGAGATCGAATTTGCCAGGAGCCGATCTCTTGTTACCGTTCAGGTAGCCCGGTTGCTGGTGCATCCCCCGTCGCCAGCAACCGGGCCCTTTCATGTCCGGGCCCGGCCCGGRGCTGGCCCGCCCGGCTCAACTGGCTTGTGGCGCCGCTGAGTTGCTGCCCGAGCGCAGCAGCAGCCCGCCCGACTCCCCCGCCGCGAACTCCGCCACCGCCGTATACGCGGCCGTCTCGCCCGCCGTGCGCTCCCGCGGCGTCTCGCAC
>NZ_JASKYR010000352.1:0-7512 GCF_041028215.1 Streptomyces flavofungini | reverse complement strand
GGTCTGGGGCTGGGCCCTGGCCCTGCGCGGGCTGGAGGGACTGCACGGCTACCTCGTGGTCACGTCGCGCATCCGTCCCACGGGGGCCCAGCTGTCCCAGCTCGCCACACTCGTCTGGCATACCGCCGCGGCCCTGTCCGTGGCTTACGCCCAGCGCCGCCAACGCGAGGACGCGGCGGAGCTTCACCGGGTCAAGGGGGAGCACGCGACTCTTCAGCGGCAGATGATCCACGTGGTGGCTGAGCTGGGGTATCAGCGGGCCGTCCACGCGCTCGTGGCCGACATCGCCGCGGCGGGCGGCGGGGAGGAGGCCGTCACCCGCGCACTGCATGAGCTCACCGGATTTCCCGCGCTGGTCGAGGACCGCTTCGGGCGGCTGAAGGCCTGGTCAGGTCCCGGCCGACCCGACCCCTACCCGGAACCGGACCCCGTCCGCCACAAGGACATGCTGCACGCCGTCGCACGTGAGGCCGGGCCCGTACGGATCAAGGACCGGCTGATCACTCTGGTCCATTCACATGGCGAGGCCCTGGGTGTACTGGCGCTGGTCGACGTCCTGCACAAGGCCGACGAACACACCGTGTTCGCGCTGGAACACGCCGCCGCTTCGCTCGCCCTGGAGCTGGCGCACCTGCGCCATCTGGCCGCAGTGGAACTGAGGCTCCACCGCGAGCTGGTCGACGACCTCCTCGCGGGCACGGACACCACCAGCGCCTACGCCCGGTCCGAGGCGGTCGGACACGACCTGCGCCGCAGCCACTACGTCGTCGTCGTGAAGTGGTCGAACCGGACCACGGACGATTCGTTCGCCCGGTCCGTGGGCCGGGCTGCCTCCGCCGTCGGCATGCATGCGCTGCTGACCCGACGCTCGGACCACGTGGTCCTGGTCGTCGACGACAGGCCGCACGCTCGCGCCCTGCACGAGGCGCTCGCCCAGGAGACCGGAACACGGTCCGGGACGATCGGGGTGAGCGCCCCCTCCGACTCCGTGCCCGACATCCCCCACCGCTACCAAGAGGCGCAGCGCGCCGTCGAGGTGCGGCTCCATTCCCGCGAGCGGTACGGCACGACCTTCTTCGACGAGCTCGGCCTGTACCGCATCCTGGGGCCCGGCGCCGATCACCAGGAACTGGAGACGTTCGTCCACGAGTGGCTCGGGCGGCTCATCGACTACGACGCCCGGCATCACACATCCATGGTGGAGACCCTCTCCCGGTACTTCGACTGCGGCGGGAACTACGACGAGGCCGCCGCATCCCTCGCGATCCACCGCAGCACGTTGCGCTACCGGCTGCAGCGCATCCGTGAGATCAGCGGCAACGACCTCGCGAACGTCGAGAACCGCCTCAACCTCCAGGTGGCGACCCGCGTGTGGAGGATCGTGCTGGGCGGGTCCGGCTGATGCGGCTCGGCATGAGCCGTGGCCAAGGAGCGGGGAACAGCGTCCGGCCCGCGACAGCTTCGCGGGCCGTCGTACATCACGGCGAGAGGGCGCTCGCCGGACCGGCGCTCCTCAGTCGCCGTCGCGGATGGGGCGCGGCCCGCTCCGCGGCTCATGCCCGGCATCCGCCGGTGCGGCACGCGTCGTAGGGTTCGGGGAGGTGACGACCCACAGGAGAGCGCATACATGATCCGGACCGTGGTGGTCGACAACGAGGCGCTCGTGCGTTCCGGCTTCCGGCTCATCCTCGACGCCGCCGACGACATCGAGGTGGTCGCCACGGCCACCGGTGGCCAGGCCCTCGCAGTCGTCCGGGAACAGCGGCCCGACGTCGTCCTCCTCGACATCCGTATGCCGGACGTGGACGGCCTGACCGTCCTGCGCGAACTGCACGCGCTGCCCGCGCCGAAGCGGCCCGTCGTGGCGATGCTGACCACCTTCGACACCGACGAGTACGTCCTGAGTGCCCTCGACGCCGGGGCCGCCGGTTTCCTGCTCAAGGACACCGAACCCGCCCAGCTCGCGCAGGCGGTACGGATGCTCGCCGCGGGCGGCGTCGTGATGTCGCCGAAGGCGACCCGTTCGCTGCTCAGCCGCCATCCCGGTACAGGGAGGGCCGACCAGGCCACCGCGCGGGTCGAGGGGCTCTCCGAGCGGGAACGGGACGTGCTCGTGCTGGTTGCCGAAGGGCTCTCGAACAGTGAGATCGGGGGCCGTCTCCATCTGAGCGGTGGGACGGTCAAGGACCACGTCAGCGCGATCCTGGCCAAGCTGCGGGTCGGCGGCCGGGTCCAGGCGGCACTGCTCGCGCAGCGGGCCGGGCTGCTGGCAGAGCGATGAGCAGGATCCGAATCCACACCGCACTCACCGATCTCGCGCTGGTCGCCTTCGCCGGACTCGACCTCTGGCTCAACCTGGAGGACGACACCCCCTACGGCCTCGCTCTCGGCGCTCTGTCCTGCGCGGTGCTGCCCCTGCGCCACCGGTTGCCGCTGTCCGCCTTCCTGCTCTGTCTGCCCGGCTCCCTGGTCCAGGACGTCCTCATCGCGCCGGTCGCCGCGCTCTACGCGCTCGCCGCGCGCACCCGCGACCGGCGGCTGCTCGCCCTGTACGCGGTTCTCTTCGCGCTCACCACTGCCGCCCCCTGGCCGCTGACGGACTTCAGGGGCGAGGAGCGCACCTGGGCGCTGGTCACCTTCGTCTACATGCTCGCGATGGCCGCCGGTCCCGTCCTGCTGAGCCAGCTCGTGCAGGCCCGGCGGGATCTGGGCCGCCAGCTGGCGGAGACCGAGGCGGTCAAGGAGCACGAGCGGGAACTGCACGCGCAGACCGTCCTCGCCCGCGAACGGGCCCAGTTGGCCCGGGAGATGCATGACGTCGTCTCGCACCAGGTGAGCCTCATCGCCGTCCAGGCAGGGGCCCTCCAGGTCGCCGCCGACGACGACGCGGCCCGCGAGGCGGCCCGTACGATCCGCACGCTCAGCGTCGACACCCTCGACGAGCTGCGCACGATGGTCACCCTGCTCCGGGTGTCCGGCGGCGACAGCACGGAGCTGGCCCCGCAGCCCACCCTCGCCGACCTCCGCCGCCTCATCGACAGCAGCGGCCTGGACGCCGGGCTCACCGGCCAACTCCCGCACCCGGACGCCGTTCCCGCCCCGGCCCAGCGCGCCCTCTACCGCACCGTCCAGGAGGCGCTGACCAATGTGCGCAAGCATGCCCCCGGGGCCGCCGCGGCCGTCGAGCTCTGGCACGACGGCACGGCGTACGGGGTCACCGTCACCAACAACGCCCCGGTCCGTCCCGCCCTCGCGCTGCCCGGCGCACACCACGGCCTCGTCGGCCTCCGCGAGCGTGCCGAACTGCTCGGCGGCGCGTTGGATGCGGGGCCGTGCGCGGACGGCGGCTGGCGGGTGCGGCTGTGCCTGCCGGAGAGGCTGACATGAGGCCGCACCACGCGATCGGCCCCGGCCGAGGGGAGGCCGGGGTCGTGGACGCCGCTTGACGACCGGCACAGGTGGCCGGTGGATGCGGGCGCCTTACCGGTGGTGGCCGTTCCCGTGGCCGTCGGGGTGCAGGACGACCTTGGTCCAGCCGTCGTCCCGGGCGTCGAAGTGCTCGTAGGCGGTCGGGGCTTCGTCCAGGCCGAGCTCGTGGGAGACGATGAAGCTGGGCTCCGCCTTCCCGCCCGCGATCAGGTCCCGCAGGGCCCGGTTGTACCTCTTCACCGGCGCCTGACCGGTGCCCATGCGCTGGCCCTTGAACCACATCATCCCGAAGTCGATCGGGACCTTGCCCTGGGCCTCCAACTCATTCTGGGCTTCCGCGCCACCGGGGTCCTCCGGCAGGAACACACCCACCACCCCGATGTTGCCCGTGAACCTGACCGAGTCGATCAGCCCATTGAGCGTGAGGCTCGCGTCCTCCTGTCCCTGGGGGTCATGCGCCTGGTAGCCGACGCATTCGCAGCCGTTGTCGGCGCCCAGGCCGAGGGTGGCCTCCTTGATGACCTCTGACGGGTTCTGCTCGGCGGTGTTGATCGGGATGGCGCCGATCTCCTCCGCCTTGCTCAGCCGGTCGGGCTGGTGGTCGGCCACCCAGACGCGGCCGGCGCCCTTGAGGACGGCGGAGTAGGCCGCCATCAGTCCGACGGGGCCCGCCCCGAAGACGACGGTCTGGTCGCCCGGCTTGACGTGGGCCATCTCGGTGGCGTGGTACCCGGTGGGGAAGATGTCGGCGAGCATCACGTAGTCGCTCTGCCGCTCTGCGGCGTCCTCACCCAGACGCAGCGCGTTGAAGTCGCCGTAGGGCACGCGCAGCAGTTCCGCCTGGCCGCCCTGGTAGGGGCCCATGTCGGCGAAGCCGTAAGCGGCTCCCGCCAGGTCCGGTTCCGGCTGCATGGTCAGGCAGTAGTTGGTCAGGCCCCGCTCGCACTGCTTGCAGAAGCCGCAGGCGATGTTGAAGGGCAGGACCACGTACTCGCCGACCTTCACCTTGCTGACGGCCGAGCCGACCTCGACGACCTGGCCCATGTTCTCGTGTCCCAGGGTGCGACCGGTCTCGAACGAGGTGCGGCCCTCGTACATGTGCAGGTCCGAACCGCAGATGTTGGTGGTGGTGATCTTGACGATGATGTCGCAGGGGTGCTCGATCTTGGCGTCCGGCACGTCCTTCACTGTGACCGTGCGCGGTCCGTCGTATACCGCTGCTTTCATGATGATTCCCCTTGGTGTCATGACGCGGCGATGACGGCTCCAGATGGGAGATGCCGTCTGCTGGGGACCCCGGGAAGGGACTTGCGGCGCGGGCTCCGCGGCCCGTCAGCGACCGGCGAAACGTCCGTTCACCGATCGCTGGGCCGGTGTTCTGATGGGCAGGGTGGGGCACTGGGTGCGCGTTTTGGCGCAATCACCCGCTGGTCGCCGTGGTCATCTTCCAGCATACGACTGCGTTCCTGTGCGCGCTTGGGGTGGGCGGCACTCCTAAGGCCGCGTCTCGGACAGGGTCGTCGAGGGTGTCACACCGTAGCGCTGACGGTAGGCGGCGGCGAACCTGCCCCGGTGGGTGAAGCCCCAGCGGAACGCGACGTCAGTGACCGTCACCTGGCCTGGTTCCTTCGCGCGCAACTCCTCATGGACTCGGGCAAGCCGCGCCTGGAGCAGGTAGTCGGTGGGGGACATGCCCACGTGCTGGCGAAAACCCTGCTGCAACCGTCGAATGCCCACCCCGGCGATCTCCGCGAGGGCGGACACGGTGAACGGATGCTCCGGGTGTGCCTCCATGGCATCGATGGCGCGTTTGACCGGGGCGGGACGGCTGGGTCGGACCGGCCGCGCCAGCTCTTCGCGGTAGGGGTGATCCGCTGCCAGCAGCAGGCCGATCAGCAGTGCCTCGTGCAGTCGGTCGGCCACCAGCTCCTGCCCGGTGAGCCCCTGGGACGTCCGGGCGTCCGCTGCCGCCATCTGGACAAGACGGACCCAACTGCGCCCAGGGCCACGAGAGATGTCCATGGCGGGGCGCAGCCGGAGGGGCAGCCGGACCGGGGCGTCGAGCAGATGCTCCAACTGGGCTTCCAGCGCGGTCCGCTCGATCTTCACCGCGAGAAGCCGGCAGTCACCGCTCCACCGGTCCAGTACGGTGGAGCGGCCCGGCTGGAAGACGGCGGCTTCGTCCACCGTCGCGAGCAGTGGATCGACGCGTCCCTGGTGCCATGCCATGGCCCCGGAAAGCGGTATGTCGACGTGGTAGGCGCCGAGCTCGCCGAACCGCATCCGCAGATCCGCACCGAACTGCAGGACGCCGAGCGTCACGCCCCGGAGGCGGCTGACCTCGAAGTACCCGGAGAGGGCCGCCGTGGGCTGAAGAAGGTCGACGGCGTTGCTGTAGAAGTTCTCCTCGATGAGCTGCCGGGCCTCGTCCAGGTCGCCGGTACGGAGTCGGACCGGCCGGGTGGCTTCGGCACGGAGAGCCGCACCCTCCTGAGCGGGCGACCGGGTCGACAGCTCTGTCGACCGGGTCGGCGGCTCCGCCGATCGGGTCGGCCGCTCTGCCGCCCCGTGCCAGCCGGTCGGCATGGGGTGCTTGCCCGTCTCAACATCTGTGCGCAATGCCGTGACTCCGTCCGCGACGTGGGTGGCCGCCGGAATCACGCGTTCCTGCGGGAACATCGGCCACAGAATAGTTCGGCATTCACACAAGACTGTCGTCCCAGCACCCGGGCTCACGCCGAGCCTCCACGGCGGGGATGGAATGGTTGCGCTTAAAGGATCATGGCGTGCGCTGACCGGATCATGTCCGCAGGGAATACTGCCTAACGTGGACCCGGGGCGCCCTCCAGCCCCTCCGCAGTACCGGCCAGAAGGCGCACACCGCTCAGTGCGCCAAGCGGCCGTCGCGTCCTGGGTGCCCGGACCCCGCACCCAGGACGTCGTGCTGCGCGGGGCCCACATCATCGGCTGACCGCAGCCGCGCCCCCGTCGCCGGAGGGCTTCGTCAGACCGTACGGTGCATGCCGACCGAGGCGGGCGCCGTGAGCCTGAATCCGAACTTCTCGTACAGGAACCGAGCGTCGCCGTCCGCGATCAGCGAGACGTACGCCCCCTCCGGCGCCCGTCGCTCCAGCTCACCCACCAGCTCAGTCATGATCCGCTTGCCCAGCCCCCGGCCCTGGTGCTCGGGCGCGACACAGATGTCGACGATCTGGAAGAAACAACCACCGTCTCCGACGATCCGGCCCATGCCGACCGGCTCATCCCCTCGCAGCACCAGCACGCCGTGCCAGGTGTTCGGCAGGCCCGCCTCAGCGGCCTCAGGACTCTTCGCGCTCATCCCCGAGATCCTCCGCAGCCGGAGGTAGGTCGTCGCGGATGGCGTACCCGCACTGAGCAAGTAAGGGTCGATATCCATAGTCACCTGATACAGCTTATAAGAAACCTCCTGCCGGTACGCACACTCCGCCGAAAGAGAGCGCGTCACCCACGCGGCCGAACGGTGCGGCGGCTGACGTGCACAGACGCCGATCGGCTTCCAAGGTGGTGAATGGCCCGCGCACCGGCAGCCCCTGACACCGTCGGACAGCATGAGTCCTTGTCCGCGGGCCACCCCCCTCTCCACAACGAACGCGGCATCCGGCTCGTCAGGAGGACCGGCTGCCGTGAGGATCGGACAGCCGCTGTGACCACTTCGCCCTTCGGGTCCGGTGACCCCTTCTCGGACCTGTTCAACCGCTTCTTCGGCACGAGCCCTGCGGCCTCCCCGCCGGCGGTCCAGCGTGTGCCCATCGGCCGCCTGCTCAGCGACGCCTCACAGGAACTTCTGGCGGCGGCCGGGGGGCGTGCCGCCGAGGACGGTGCCGATCTCGACACCGCGCATCTGCTGTGGGCCGCCACCCAGGTCGAATCCGGGCGCCAACTCCTCGAACAGGCAGGCACCGACCCCGACGCGCTGGCGGCTCAGGTGGAGCAGTCGCTGCCCACCGGCGGCACGGTGGAGGAACCGCGGCTGACCCCGGCGGCGAAGCGGGCCCTGCTCAGGGCCCACGCAGAGTCCCAGGCAGCGGGTGCGTCGTACAT
>NZ_JASKYR010000351.1:0-7897 GCF_041028215.1 Streptomyces flavofungini | reverse complement strand
CGGCGGGCACCGTCAGCTCCTCGTCGCGGCCGCTGTGCCGCAGCACGAGTTCRGCCTCGGGCCAGCAGGCGGCCGAGGCTAGGCCCTCGACGGTCAGGGTGCCGTCCGCGCCCCACTCGACGCGGTCGGCCACCGGCTGCCGGGTCAGCTCGACGACCAGGGCGCCCTGGTCGTTGGCGGTGGCGCACAGCTCGCGCCCAGGGCCCGCCGGATAGCGGCCCGGCGCCAGGTCGAGGGTGGCGGCCAGGGACTTCAGGGTGCCGTCGGGCAGCACGAGGTTGGCCTGGAAGCGGTCGCCGTGCGGCGGCTCCACCTCCTTGGGCCCGAGGTGCGGCACCGGGGGCACGGCCGTCAGGTCCGCGAGGCGCACCCGCACCTCGAAGCGGTTCCCCGTGAGGGTCAGGGGATAGTCGAAGTCGGTCTTCGCGTGCTTGTGGGTGAGGCGCAGGGACTCGGGGCGCAGGCCGCCCGGCAGGCCGCCGCTCAGCACCACGTCGCCCCCGTCGAGCCGGTGGCCCTCCACGCGCGCCGCGTACTCCTGGACGCGCAGGGCGAGCCGCCCCTTGCTGTAGCCGACGGCCAGCCGGAGACCGTCGCCCAGCTCGCGCACCAGGGTCTGCGCGGAGGCCCCGTCCGCCGCCCTGACCGCCGCGCGCCGCACCGAGCCGTGGCCCGCGACGACCACGCCGAGCAGCCAGTTGCCGGGCCGCCACCGCCCGCCGGTCCTGAGCTGCTCGGGGTCGACGGTCATCTCGAAGCCGGAGAGGTCGTAGCAGTGCAGCTGCTGCCGTGACTGCTCGGTGGCCTGCGGCGCGGTGACGGTCCGCGTCGGCACCCGGCGGAACTGCCGCCTGCTGCTCACCGACCTGAGCAGACCCGTCTTGACGGAGTGCCCGGGGCGGGTCGCCTCCAGGTTGCGCACATAGGCGTAGCCGCTGATGCGCAGCTTGCCGTCGTCGCCCCACCGGGTTTCGCCGACCCGCGCCACGACGGGCAGTTCGTGGCGCCCGAGCCGCGCCAGCTTCTCCGGGACACGGCCGATGCCCGGGTAGACGGCACGGCGCCGCACCGTGCCGCGCACATGGAAGGCGGTGCCGTTGGCGCGCTCGTAGGTGAGCAGGGCGATGAGTTCGGCGGTGCGCATCTCCCGTACGAGCTGCCACTTGATCCGCAGGTCGACGGGGAGCCCGGCGATGACGGACGGGTCGGCGCGGCGCAGGAAGGCGGCCGTGTCCGTCATGAACGCGGCGCGGTATTCGGGGCCGCCCATCGGCAGCCCCTCAAGGAAGTACACGAAGTCGTCGCGCAGGCAGGAGGTGTCGTACGTCTTCTTCATCTGCGGGGCGTGCGTGGCGAGGAAGGCGCTGACGTGCGCGCAGGCGGCGATGCGGTCGCGCACGCCCCGGACGTCCGTGCGCCGCCGGGTGATCGAGCCCTCGCGCACCCGCCAGTAGTAGACGTGGTCGCTGAGCACGTCCACGGAACCGGCGAGGAAGTGCGCCGGGATCATCACGGGCGTGTCCTCGTAGAGCTTGCCCTCGGGGAAGGCGAAGCGGTGGCGGTCCCAGAAGGCGCGCCGGAAGACCTTGTTCCAGGCCACGCGGTCGGCCAGGAGGTCCAGGTCGCGCGTGATGTGCGTACGGGTGCGCGGCTCGGTCAGCCACTTGTACTGCCAGGCCTGGGAGCGTCCGCGCTCGGTCAGCCGCCAGACGTTGCCGCTCGCGAAGTCGGAGCCGGAGGCGTCGAGGCTGGCGATCATGCGCTCGTACGCGTCGTGCGGCACGACGTCGTCGCTGTCCACGAAGGTGAGGAACTCCGCCGTGGGCGACGCCTTGCGCACCCCGGTGTTGCGGGCGGCGCTCAGCCCCGCGTTGCGCTGGCGGACATAGACGAAACGGGGGTCCTTCGCGGCGAACTCGCGGGCGATGCGCGGGCTGCCGTCCGTCGAGCCGTCGTCGACGAGGATGCATTCGAGGCCGCCCGCCCCCTCGGCCGCGCCGGTGCGGCCGGGGCCGGTGCCGGAGCCGTTGACGGTTTGCCGGGCGATCGACTCAAGGCACTCCTCCAGGAACTCCTCGACGTTGTAGATGGGCACGACGACGCTGAGACGGGGCTGCACGGCGACCGGCCTTTCATGGGAGTACGGGCATATTTATCCCCCTTTGCCCGCCGCTCGCTGGCGTTGGTCAGCCTGTTCGCCGCCTTCCACCCGGATGAGTGACGCGAGGTCTTCGACAGGCGGTGCCGTGCTGACTACGGTCGGTTGGCATGTCGCGCTTCTCCGTCGTCGTCCCCGCCCACCGTGTCCAGGGCTACCTGCGGGAATGCCTTGACTCCGTGCTGGCACAGTCCTTCGCCGACGTCGAGCTGATCGTCGTCGACGACGCCTCGCCCGACGCCTGCCCGGCGATCGCCGGGGAGTACGCGGAGCGTGATCCGCGTGTGCAACTCCTGCGGCTGGCGGCCCGGTCGGGGCCCGGTGCCGCCCGCAACAGCGGCGCCGACCGCGCCACCGGCGAGCACCTGCTCTTCCTCGACGGCGACGACCTGCTCCTGCCGGGCGCGCTCGAAGCCCTGGACGCCGCCCTCGCCGAGCGCGGCGAGCCGGACGTCCTGCTCTTCGCCCATGAGCGCGTCGACTGGTGGGAGCAGGTGCGCCCCGGCGGCGACCGCCTCACCGGCGACCCGCTCGCCCACACCCCCGCCGCCTGGAACCGCCTCTTCCGGCGCGCCTTCTGGCACGAGCGGAAACTCGCGTTCTCCGAGGGGCCCTACGAGGACGTGGTGCCGGTGCACACCGCGACCCTGCGCGCGGGGGACCGCGTCGCCGTCCTCGACCGGAGCTGCGTGCGCTGGCGGGAACGGCGCGGCGGCAGCTTCTCCACGACCCCGGGCAGGCAGCACTTCGCCGCCGTCGAGCGGTACGAGGAACTCCTCGGCGCCCTGGACCCCGCCGACCGCGCCAGGCTCCTGCCGCACGCCGCCGCGCACCTCGTCGCCGTCCTCGACGACCCCGGGCGGATCGGCGCGGCCGACCGGCGCGACTTCTTCCGCGAGGCGGCGCGCGTCTACCGTACGTACGCCCCCGCGAGCGCCGGAGAGCCCCGGAGCCCCGAGGAGAAGGCACTCGCCGCCGCCTCCTACGCCGCCTACGCGGGACTCCGCGAGGCGGGCAGCCGGCGCGTCCGCGTCGCGAGGGAGCTGCGGCAGCGCAAGAAGAAGCTGCGCGCCCGCGCCATGCGCGCCGTCTACCGCGCCGACCTGCACCGCTCCCTCGACCCGCACCTCGCGGTCTACGGCGCCTACTGGAACCGCGGGGTCTCCTGCAACCCGGCCGCCATCCACGCCAAGGCCCGCGAACTGGCCCCGCACATCAGGGGCGTCTGGGTGGTGTCGAGCCGCAACAAGCACAAGGTGCCCGCGGGCGTGGAGTACGTCATCGAGGGCTCGCGAAGATACTGGGAGGCGATGGCGAGAGCCACCTACCTCGTCAACAACTCCAGCTTCCCCGGCGGCTTCACCAAGCGCCCGGGGCAGGTCTACCTCCAGACCCACCACGGCACCCCGCTCAAGACGATGGGCCTGGACCAGCGCCGCTACCCCGCGGGCACCCACGGCATCAGCTTCCAGAAGGTCCTGGACCACACCGACCAGTGGGACCTGAGCCTCTCCTCCAACCCGCACTCCACGGAGGTCTGGGAGCGGGTCTACCCCTCCACCGCCTACCGGCCCCTGGAGGCGGGCTACCCCCGCAACGACGTGTACTTCACCACGGGCGACGAGGAGATCACCCGCATCCGCACCCAGCTCGGCGTCGGCGACGGGCGGACCGTGCTGCTCTACGCGCCCACCCACCGCGACTACCAGAAGGGCTTCCAGCCCCGGCTGGACCTCGCGCGCTTCGCCGAGCGGCTCGGCCCCTCCTACGTCGTCCTCGTGCGCGCGCACTACTTCTACGGCGCCGCCGCCGTGCTCGACCGGCACCCGCAGCTCGTCGACGTCACCGGGCACGCGCGCGTGGAGGACCTCTGCCTGGCCGCCGACGCCCTCGTCACGGACTACTCCTCGCTGATGTTCGACTACGCCTGCCTGGACCGCCCGATCGTGACCTACGCACCCGACTGGCAGGCCTACCGCCTGGCCAGGGGCACCTACTTCGACGTGCTCTCCGGCCGCCCCGGCGAGACCCCGGGCGCGACGGCCACCACCGAGGACGCCCTGGTGGATCTCTTCAGGGACGGGACGTGGGACTCCCCGGAGTCGGCGGCGCTGCGGTCGGCGTTCCGGACGAGGTTCTGTCCGTACGACGACGGGGGCGCCGCCGAGCGGGTGGTGCGCGAGCTGTTCCGCCCCGTGCTGGACCGCGCCTGACGGCTCACGCCCGTTCGTAGGGCGAGCGCACCGGGAAGTACGCGGTCAGGAAGGACCTGATGGCGAGCGCCATCTCCTCGTCCGCCATGCCGCTCTCGTGCGACTCGCCGATGCAGAACGCCGTCCGGTCCCGGTTCTGGAGCAGCCTCCCGAGCCGGGCGTGGTCCTTGCGGTCGCCGATGTCCACGAAGTCGTAGGAGATGCCGCCGGGGACGGCCCGCCCGGTGAGGTAGGCGTAGTGGTGGTGCAGGGACGAGACGATCGCGAGGTCGCCGGTCGAGCGGAATCGGCTGCGGGAGGTCGCCGCCCACTCCTCGGGGAACCGCTCGGCGATCTCCTCAAGGACCGAGCGGCGCAGCGCGTACGGCACATGGAAGAAGCTGTGCGTCGCCGTCCTGCCGAACTCCCTGCGCAGCAGCTCGCGGTTGTTCTTCGCCGCCCCGAGATAGCCCTCGTCGTCCGGCGAGACCGGCAGCGCGGGCACGGACGCCGACGACCAGAAGAAGCGGGCGATGCCGTTGCTGTGGAAGAACGTGGTGGGGTTGGTGGGGCGGCCGAGGAACATGTCGTCGTTGAAGTAGAGGAAGTGCTCCGAGAGGCCCTCGACGCGGTGCAGCTGGGACTCGATGGAGTGCGAGTTGAAGGTCGGCAGGCACGCGTCCGGGTCCGCGAACAGGTCGCGGTGGTCCACGACGGTGAGGCCCGGGTGGCCGGTGTCCAGCCAGTCGGGGCGCTGGCCCGCCGTGACGAGGTACACGTGTCTGATCCACGGCGCGTACATCGCCAGGGAGCGCAGCGAGAAACGCAGCTCGTCGCGGTTGCGGAAGCGCACCGCGCCGTCGTCCGCGGTCTCCCTCGCCCCGCCCCGCGTCGCATCGCGCAGCGCCCGCCACTCGGGGTCGGAGTCGTCGACCCAGGTGTAGACCGCGTCGACGGGGAAGTCGACGTCCTTGACGAGGAGTTCGGTGAACACGTCCAGGGTGGGGTAGTCCCGCTCGGCCACCCGCAGGGTCGCCGTCGGGGTGAGCGAGGGCAGTTCCGCCCCGGCGAGCGTCGCCCCGAACGGCGCCCGGTACCCCTGCGTGCCCAGCGGTCCGCCCTCGGTCCGCCCCCAGAACGCCACCGTGCAGGCCTGGCCCGTGCCGTGCCGCAGCGATAGCGTGGTCGTGGTCACCGGCTTGAAGACCCGGACGCCCGCGACCTCGCCGATGGCGTCGAGCCGCTCGGCGAGCACCGCCCCCGGCGCCGCGTCGCGCGGGTTGACCAGCTCGGCGTAGACGGGCTGCCCGCGCAGCGCCCCGGCGAGCGCCTTCAGGGCGTGCTCCCGGTGCTCGGCGGCCACGGCGAGGGTGTGGGCCGTGCCGTCGGGGGTGCGGACCTTGACGTAGGGGACGTCCCGCGCCGCGAGGGCGTCGGCGGTCAGTTCGAGGTTCAGCTCCGCCATGCGCGGGGCGAGGACGTCGTCGCGGCGCTCGGCGAGGCGGCCCACCGAGCGGATGACGCGGCCCGTGGTGTCGGCGGCGAGGATCTCGTCCTCGCGGGCGCGCTCGTCGGCCGCCGCCGCGGCGTCGAAGGTGTGCGGGGCCGTGGGGCGGAACCCGCAGCCGCCGGACGCGACCCCGAGCGCCACCCGGTCCGCGCGCCCCCGCAGCCGCTCGGGACGGTCGCGCCCCGCCACGAGCCGCCGGTACAGCTCCTCCCAGCGGGCGGTGACGGCGGCCGACGAGAAGCGCTCATAGACGCCCTCGCGCGCGGCACGGGCGAAGGCGCGCCGCTTGGTGGCGTCGCCCATCAGCTCGTCCATGGCGGCGGCCAGCTCGGTGACCTGCCCCGGCGGCACGAGGAGCCCGTCGACGCGGTGCCGCACGATCTCGGCGGGCCCGGTCAGCACGTCGTACGCCACGACCGGCACCCCGGCCGCGAGGGCCTCCAGGAGAACGAGCGGGAACGCCTCGTTGTGCCCGGCCGTCATCAGGCTGAGCCCGGCCTTCGCCCACTCGGCGGCCATGTCCTGGCAGGGGCCGAGCAGTTCGACGCGGTCGTGCAGGCCGAAGCCGTCGATCAGGCGGCGCAGGTGCCGCTCCCGGTGGCCGCTGCCGAAGATCCGCAAGGTCCACCCGGGGTGGGCGTCGGCGACCTCGGCGAAGGCGCGCACGGCGTGGTCGACGCGCTTCTCGCCGGTCAGCCGCGCCGCCATCACGATGACCTTGCCCTCGCCGTCGGCGCGCGGCCGGAAGCCGTCCGGCACGGCGTTCGGGATGACGGCGAGCTCGGGCGCGGTGGGGCCGAGGGACTCCGCGATCCAGTCCCGGGTCCGTCCGGTCAGCGTGACCAGCGCGTCCAGGCGCGGGGCGTGCAGGAGCAGCGGTTCGCCGGAGGGGCCGCGGCGCTGGGTGGGGCGGTGCTCCTGGTGCACGGTGACGACCCGCGCGGGGGCGAGCGTCACGGCGGCGGCGAGCAGCGCGGGCGTGGTGGTGACCAGGACATCGGTCTCCAGGGCGGCGAACGCGTCGGCCATCTCGATGTCCGAGAGCCGGTCGAAGGTGTCCTCCCAGGCGGGCCTGATCAGTTCGCTGGGGAGCGCGGCGAGCGTGCGGCACGCGGCGTCGTCGAGCTCGGAGTCGCGCACCGGGCGCTCGGGCGTGCGCGTGCGGTCCACCAGATAGCGGACGGGCAGGCGGCGGGCCTCGGCGAAGAACGGCTCCTCGCGGGTGCGGAAGACCGAGACGACCTCGACCTCGATGCCGGGCCGCTCGGCGAGGTGGGCGGCCTGGGTGTACGTGGCGAGCTCGGTCCCGCCCATCTCGTCGCCCCAGCCGAGCAGGTACGTGATCTTCATGAGGTCTCCTTCGCGGGCTCCCGGGTGAGGTGCGGCCGGTCCTTGGTCCTGGTCTCCGTGGTCTCGGTCGCCCTGGTCCTGGTCTCCGTGAGGTCCGTGATGTCCCAGCACGTCACCGCGAAGGCGCCGGTCCCGGTGAAGTGGGCGTGCGCCCGTACCAGCGCGCCGTCCGGCAGCGCGAAGACGCGGAAGGGCGTGGGGCAGGCCGCCGCGGGGTCGCGTACGTCGGACAGCCACCGGCCGAGCGGCAGCCCGGCCACCCGGAAGTCCCACACCCACTGCCCCTCCCCGGCCCCGGTCATCGCGGCCAGCGGCACCCGCAGCGTGAACGCCGCGCCCGACCACCGCACGTCGATGGGCACCGCGACCTTGTCCCTGCGCCGCACGGCCTCGGCGTACCGGTCGGGAAGCGCCCGGCCCACCAGGCGGCCGTGCACGGTGATCGAGTCGCCGCGCGGCTCGAACCGCGTCAGTTCCGCGCGCGGACGCGACCGGCCCCCCCCCCCCCCCCCCCCCCCCCCCCCCCCCCCCCCCCCCCCCCCCCCCCCCCCCCCCCCCCCCCCCCCCCCCCCCCCCCCCCCCCCCCCCCCCCCCCCCCCCCCCCCCCCCCCCCCCCCCCCCCCCCCCCCCCCCCCCCCCCCCGGCGTACCGGTCGGGAAGCGCCCGGCCCACCAGGCGGCCGTGCAC
>NZ_JASKYR010000350.1:0-7641 GCF_041028215.1 Streptomyces flavofungini | reverse complement strand
TGCAACGGGCCGGGGCTTCGGGGGTACTCGTAGGGTCAGCCGACCCGGCGTATGACCGCCGCGTCGAACAGGTCCGATGCCCTGGGGAAAGGTCCTTCGTCATGGCAGTGCCAGGCGTCCCAGAACAGGTCGGCGGGCAGCGCGTCCTCGGGGGCGTACACCCGGTACACGTACTGCCTGCCGTCGATCGCCGACAGGGCGACCATCCAGCACCTGCTCTCCATGCCCTTCAGACGTGCGGCGGCGCACCATGGTTGCGCTCCGGGCGCGGAGCAAGGCGGCGCGCGCCCCACCGGACGGAACCGTCGAATCTCATCCGTAAGGAGGACAACCATCGCGCCGGTGCCCAACCTGTGTCGGACGCGAAGATGCTTCCCGCCGCCGATGCATATGCCATTGGGGGTTGATGTGGTGGGAGATGTGCAAAGCCGTACCCCGCCGGGCGCAGAACCCGGCCCGATCCGTGCAGAATTCGAGTCCCGGCTCAGCGCCGAGCTGGCTTCCGTGGTGGCCGGAGCGCGCCGCCGGGCGGTGCGCGACGGGGACCGGCAGATCGACACCGCCCATCTGCTGCACTCCCTCCTGGAGTCCGACCCGGAGGTGCGCGCGGTCTTCGAGAACGGCGCCCAGGTGGTGCGCCTCCTCGGCTATCTCGTCCAGCGCAGCATCGGCTACGGCCTCCAGTGGCAGGGCACGGTCGAGGACTCGGGTCCCGTGCCCATGGTGACGTCGGGGAAGGAGACGGGCTGGTCGCCGACCGCCGTCTCCGCGATGGAGCTCGCCCTTGAGCGGGCCGAACCGCGCGGCGACGCGCGGGCGCTCGGCATGGACCTGCTCGCCGGGCTCGTCGCCGACGCCGAGTGCCGCGCCGTGGAAGTGCTCGGGCGGGCGGGGGTCGACGTGGAGAGCCTGCTCCAGCGGGTCGAGGCGGGCTGCCGCCCGTACGCGTCCGGCGACCACGGCTACCTCGGGGGAACGGGCCAGGGGCCCGCGTGAGGCGCCGGGCGTCCGCCGATTGAGACAGGGGTCATCGCGGATGACGCTCATGACACCGCCTGCCATGATGTGCCGGTGCAAGCGTCTCAGGGGATTCAGCAGGGCCCGGAGGGCCTGGAGGGCCACGGCAGGCAGGGGAAGGGCATCGGCCTCGGGCTCGCCCTGGTCTCGGCCGTCGCCTTCGGCGGCTCCGGCGTCGCGGCCAAGCCGCTGATCGAAGCGGGGCTCGACCCTCTCCACGTGGTGTGGCTGCGGGTGGCGGGCGCGGCCCTGGTGATGCTGCCCGTCGCCTGGCGCCACCGCTCGCTGGTGCGGAGCAGGCCCGCGCTGCTCGCCGGATTCGGCCTGCTCGCCGTCGCGGGCGTCCAGGCCTGCTACTTCGCCGCGCTCTCCCGCATCCCCGTGGGCGTCGCCCTCCTCATCGAGTATCTCGCCCCGGCGCTCGTCCTCGGCTGGGTGCGCTTCGTGCAGCGCAAGCCGGTGACACGGGCGGCGGCGCTCGGCGTCGTGCTCGCGGTGGGCGGCCTCGCCTGCGTCGTCGAGATCTGGGCGGGGCTGAGCTTCGACGCCGTCGGACTCCTCCTTGCGCTCGGCGCCGCCTGCTGTCAGGTCGGCTACTTCGTCCTGTCCGACCAGGGGAGCGACGCGGGCGACGCGGCACCCGATCCCCTCGGCGTCATCGCGTACGGACTGCTCGTCGGGACCGCCGTGCTGACGGTCGTGGCGCGGCCGTGGGGCATGGACTGGCAGGTGCTCGCGGGCAGCGCGGACCTGGACGGCTCGTCGGTCCCCGCCTGGGTCCTGATCGGCTGGATCGTGCTCGTCACGACCGTCGTCGCGTACGTCACCGGGGTGCTGTCCGTGCGCAGGCTCTCCCCGCAGGTGGCGGGTGTCGTGGCCTGTCTCGAAGCGGTCATAGCGGCGGCCCTCGCCTGGGTGGTGCTCGGCGAGCACCTCTCCGCGCCGCAGCTCGCCGGGGGTGCCGTCGTCCTCGTCGGCGCGTTCATCGCCCAGTCGGCGCGGCCGGGCGGTCCTGGCGACGGGCGGGACGTCCCGGCATCCGAAACGGAGTTGGTCCGCAGGGGCGGCGCGACCTAGGGTGCGGTCCATGTACGCACGAGCACTCGTTCTCCCGCCTCCCGCCGCCTAGCGCGGGAGGCCCACGGATCACGCCCAGGCCATCGGCCGGGCAAAACGGTGCTGCCCGCAGACGGAGCCATCTGTCCCTCCCCTCTGCGGAGAATTCACGTGTCGAATGCTGTTCTCGGCCTGCCCGTCGGGCGTGGCCTCATCTATCTGATCGTCGCCGGAGTCGCCTGGGGCACGGCCGGTGCCGCCGCCGCGCTCGTCTTCCGGGCCGGCGACCTGGGGCCGGTCGGCCTCTCCTTCTGGCGGTGCGCGGGCGGATTCGTCCTGCTGCTCGCCACCCGCGCGGTGCGGCCGGGCCGCAGGAGGCCTCGCGGGTCCGGCGCGGCCCCCGAGGCGCGGAGCCGCAAGGTCCGCAGGATCGTCGTCACGGGCGTGGCCCTCGCCGTGTTCCAGACCGCCTACTTCGCGGCGGTCCGGTCGACCGGCCTGGCGGTCGGCACCGTCGTCACCATGGGGTCGGGGCCCGTCCTCATCGCCGTCGGCGCGCGGCTGACCATGGGGGAGCGGCTCGGGCGCGGCGGAGTGGTCGCCGTCCTGGGCGCCCTCGCCGGGCTCGCCGTGCTCGTCCTCGGCGGCGGCGGTGCGACCGTACGGCCGCTCGGTGTCGTCTGGGGCCTGGTCTCCGCCGCCGCGTACGCCGCGATGACGCTGGTCACGCGGTGGTGGGGGCGCGACGGCGGTGCGGACTCCGCCGGCACCACGGTCTGGGCGTTCGCGGTCGTCGCCCTCTGCCTGCTGCCCGGCGCCCTGGCGGAGGGCCTGGTGCCGCACACCACCGCCCCCGCGCGCGTGGCCGTCTATCTCCTGTACATCGCCGCCGTGCCGACGGCGGTCGCGTACGCGCTCTACTTCGCGGGGGCGGCCGTCGTCCGCTCCGCCACCGTGTCCGTGATCATGCTCCTGGAGCCGGTGAGCGCCGCCGTCATCGCCGTCGCCCTGCTCGGCGAGGCTCTCACGGCGGCGACCGTCGCGGGCACGGTGCTGATGCTGGCCGCCGTCACGGGGCTCGCGGTGGCGGAGGCGCGGGGCGCGGTGGCGGCGCGGCGCGCGGCGGTGCCGGTCTGAGGGCGCGCCCCGGTCCGAGGCGCCGTCGCCGGTCTGAGGCGCCGCCGCCCCGGTCAGCGCGCGCCGCGGCGCGTCACAGGCCGGTGAGGTAGTCCGGCGCCTCGATGGCCGGGGCGAGGTCGGCGGAGGGGATCAGCGCGTCGTAGCCCCCGCGCAGCGGGACCACACCGGCCCAGTGGGGGAGGCCCATGTCCTCCGGCTCGTCGTTGGGCCCGCCGGTGCGGGCCTTCGCCGACACCTCGTTCAGGTCGAGGCGGAGCACGGCGGTCGCCGCCAGCTCCTTGGCGTTGGCGGGGCGGGAGTCGGCGGCCCGCCCCGGCACGACGTGGTCCACGAGCGCGTCGAGCGCGGCCCGCTTCTCCTCGGGGTCCGTGACCTGGTGGGCGGTGCCGTGGACGACGACCGAGCGGTAGTTGATCGAGTGGTGGAAGGCGGAACGGGCCAGGACGAGGCCGTCGACATGGGTGACGGTCAGGCAGACCTTCAGTCCCGGGTCCTTCTCGTCGGCCTGTGTGCCGCCCGCCATGCGCAGGGGCCGGGAGCCGGTCGAGCCGTGCACGTACAGGCGCTCGCCCACGCGTCCGAAGAGCGTCGGGAGCACGACCGGGGCGCCGTCGCGCACGAAACCGAGGTGGCAGACGTAGGCCTCGTCGAGTATCGCGTGCACCGTCTCGTGGTCGTACGCGGCGCGCTCCTTGGAGCGGGTCGGGACCGTGCGGTCGGTCGGGGCGTAGGCGGCGCTCTCCGGCGCGGCCGTGCCGGGGCCGGTGTCGGTGCGGGTACCGGTGCCGGTAGTGGTGCCGGTGTCCGTGCCGGTGGTGGTGCGCGTCGTCTGCATGGCCTCTCCTGTGCTGAGCCTGGTGCGTGTGGTGGTTCGTGTGGTGGTGCGGGCGGTGGTTCGTGTGGTGGTGCAGGCGGTGGCTCGTGTCGCGGTTCGTGTTGGCATTCGTATTGCACTAGTGCATAATGAAGTTTGTGCTAGGAGAGTATAGGATCGAAGGCCGGCGTGCAGCCGATATCGCGGCCAGTGTCGAGCGGGCCGTGGGCGACGGCGGCCTGGAACCGGGGCAACTGCTGCCTCCCATGCGGGAGTTGGCGACCCGCCTCGGGGTGAATCCCAATACCGTGGCGGCGGCCTACCGCACCCTGCGCGAGCGCGGGGTCATCGAGACGGCCGGACGGCGCGGCAGCCGCGTACGCCCGAAGCCCGCCACGACCGTCCGCGAGCGTGCGCGGGTGAGCGTGCCGCCGGGCGTGCGGGACGTCTCCCAGGGCAATCCGGACCCCAAGCTGCTCCCGCCGCTCGCCGAGGCGTTCGCGCTGGCCGCGGCCGAGGCGGACGCGAAACCCGTCCTCTACGGAGAGGCCGCCGTCGACCCGGATCTGGAACGGTACGTACGCGCGGCGTTCGACGCGGAAGGCGTTCCGGCGGGGCCCGTAGCCGTCACCTCCGGAGCGCTCGACGCCATCGAACGGGTGCTCGCCGCCCACCTGAGGCCGGGTGACGCGGTGGCCGTCGAGGACCCGGGCTGGGGCAGTGTCCTCGACCTCGTCCCCGCCCTCGGGCTGCGCACGTTCCCGGTCGGCGTGGACGACGAGGGCCCGCTCACCGCCGACGTGGAACGGGCGCTGGCGGACGGCGCCCGCGCGCTCATCGTCACCGACCGCGCGCAGAACCCGACCGGTGCCGTCGTCAGCGCCGCACGCGCGCGTGCCCTGCGGGAGGTGCTCGCCGGGCACCCGGACGTGCTGGTCGTCGAGGACGACCACGGCCACGGCATCGTCGACCAGCCGCTGCACCCGCTGGCCGGGGCGGCGCGCCACTGGGCCCTGGTCCGTTCGACCGCCAAGGCGTACGGTCCCGACCTGCGGCTCGCCGTGCTCACCGGCGACCCCGTCACCGTCGACCGGGTGCGGGGGCGCCAGCGGCTCGGGCCCGGCTGGGTGAGCAAGCTGCTCCAGCGTGCCGTCCTGCGGCTGTGGTCCGGTGACGCGGTGGACGCACGCGCGGTGGCCGCCTCCTACGGGCGGCGGCGCGACGCCCTGATCGCGGCGCTCGCGGAGCGGGGCGTGCCCGCGCACGGGCGCAGCGGCATGAACGTATGGGTCCCCGTCCCGGACGAGACGGGTGCGGTGGCGCGGCTGCTGCACGCCGGGTGGGGCGTCGCCCCGGGGGCGCGCTACCGCCTCGCCGCGCCGCCCGGGGTGCGGATCACGGTCGCGGCCCTCGTCGACGAGGAGATCACGGCCGTGGCGGACGCGGTGGCCGCGGCCACGGGGCCCGCTCCCGCGCGGCGCTACGACTGAGCGGTGCTACGGCTGCCGGGTGTGCCTTCAGGGCTGCCGGTGGTACCGGGCCCACGGGAGACGCCACGCGCGCGTGGCCGTGACTGTGTCAGCGCGGCGCCCACCAGGACGATCACCGCGCCGACCGGGGTCGACCAGCTCAGGGTCTCGCCGAGCAGCGCGACGCCCGCGGCGGTGGCGATGACCGGGATGAAGTACGTGACCATCTGGGCGGTGGTCGGGCCGACCTCGGCGACCAGCGCGTACTGCAACTGGAAGGCGAGCCCCGTGCCGAGCGCGCCGAGCGCCGCGACCGCGAGGAGCGGCAGGACGGGAAAGTGCGTGGGGGCGTCGGTGAACAGGGGCGTCACCACGGCCAGTTCGGCGGTCGCGACGAGGAGCTGCGCGCCGGACAGGGAGAGGTTCGAGTGGCCGGAACCGGCCAGCGTGCGGCGTACGTAGATCCAGCCGACCGGGTAGCTGAGCGAGGCGAGCAGGGCGAGGGCCGTGCCGGTGAGGTCGAGGCCGCTGAAGCCCTGCCAGGCGCCGAGCACCGTCAGCACCCCGAGGAAGCCGATGCCCAGGCCCGCGACGCGGCGCCGGTCGGGCCGGTCCTCCGAGAGCGCGACGAGCGAGAGAGCCATGCCCCACAGCGGCGACGTCGCGTTGCAGATGCCCGCGAGCGTCGAGGGAACGGTCAGCTCCGCGTACGCGAACAGGGAGAACGGCAGGGCGTTCAGGAGCAGCGCCGCCACCGCCAGACGCAGCCACGTGCGCGTGCCGCGCGGCAGCCGCTCCCGCTTGACGACCAGGACGGCGACGACGACGGCGGTGCCGAACACGAGCCGCCCCAGGGTGACCTGGAAGGGGGCGTACGCCTGCGTCCCCACCTTGATCAGCAGAAAGCTGAAGCCCCAGATCAGCGAGAGGATGCCGAACCGGACGCGCCAGTCCAGGAGCGTTCCCGGCACGGCGGACGGCGCGGCGGACGGCGCGGCGGATGGCGCGAGCGGCGCGGACGACGTGAGCTGCGCGGACGGCGCGGACGGCGCGGACGACTCCGACTCTGCGGACGGCGCGGAAGGCGGTGCGGGTGGCGCGGGCGTGGTCGGGGAGCTCATGAGTGCCACGATGCGCCCCCTCGATCTCGTAGCACAAGCGAGATTTCTTGCGGAGTACCGCGTAGCATCGCTTACATGTCACACGAGGCCGAGGGGCCTGAGTGAGCCGGGAGGGCCCATGCTGAATCTGGAGCGGCTGCGCACGCTCGACGCGCTGGCGCGGCACGGCTCGGTCGGAGGCGCCGCCGCCGGGCTGCATGTCACGACGTCCGCCGTCTCGCAGCAGATGACCAAGCTGGAGCGCGAGGTGGGCCAGCAGCTCCTGGCCAAGAACGGCCGGGGGGTGCGGCTCACCGACGCCGGGCGGCTGCTCGCCGAGCACGCCGCGCGCATCCTCTCGCAGGTGGAGCTCGCCCAGGCCGACCTGGAGGAGCAGCGCGGCAAGGCGGTCGGCGAGCTGCGGATGTCCGCGTTCCCGACGGCGATGCGCGGTCTGCTGCCCGCCACGCTCACCGCGCTGCGCGCCGAGCACCCGGGGCTGCGGGTGACCTGCCACGAGATGGAGCCGACGCCCGCGGTCGCTGCCGTGGTGCGCGGCGACATCGACATGGCGGTCGTCCTCGACTGGTACAACAAACCGCTGCCGATACCGGAAGGCCTCGCCAAGGCGCCCCTGCTCGACGACCCCGCCGACGTCGCGATGCCCGCCGCGCACCCGCTCGCCGACCGCACCGAGGTGGACCTGGAGGAGCTCGCGGAGGACGAGTGGATCACCTGGGCCGAGGGCGAGTTCTGCCACGAGTGGCTGATGTTCACCCTGCGCGGCAAGGGCATCGAGCCGCGCGTCGCGCACCGCGCGGAGGAGCACCACACCCAGCTCGCCCTGGTCGCCGCGGGCCTCGGCGTCTGCGTGGTCCCGCAGCTCGGCCGCGACCCGATGCCGGCCGGGGTGCGGACGGTCCCGGTGCGGCACCGGGTGCGGCGCCATGTGTACGTGGTGTGGCGGGCGGACGCGGCCCGCCGCCCGTCGATCAGAGCGGCGGCGGAGGCGTTGCGGGCGGCGGGTGCCGGGCTGGGTTAGGGG